>JARRRG010000342.1:0-2045 GCA_037380965.1 Deltaproteobacteria bacterium | reverse complement strand
GGCAAGCCGTTCTCGTTCCAGGCCTCTCATGAGGGCGTAAAACCCCCTGCCCTCCTCACCGAGCAGGTTTTCCCGTGGAACCATGCAATCCTCAAAAACCAATTCCGTGGTATCCGAGGAATGCGTCCCCATTTTTTCGAGGGTCCTCCCGACGGAAAAGCCGGGGGTGTCCGTGTCGATGAGCAGAAGACTCACTCCTTTGTATCCCGGGCCGCCCGTCCTCACAACCGTGTTGATGAAATCGGCCTGAGTCCCGTTCGTGATAAACATTTTGGTGCCGTTGACCCTGTAGTAGTCACCTTCCGGAACAGCCCTGGTTTTGATCGATGCCAAATCCGAGCCGTGATTCGGCTCGGTCATGGCGATGGCCGTCAGCTTGTCCCCGCGGCACAGGGCCTTGAGGTATTTTTCTTTTTGCTCGTGACTGCCCACCGCGGCCAGGGAAGCGCTCGCCATGTCGGTGTGCACCATGACGCTCATCGCAAAACCCAGTGCGCCGCTCCGGCAGATTTCTTCCCACAAGACAATGCTCGTTGTGGAGCGATCTCTTTCTGGACAAAACGCCTCACACTATCCCGAAAGATGGTGTGTTCCTCGGTAAAGAAATAATCAGCCACCTTTTCATTACTCCCTTTGTCCATCCCCGCGCGGGCATGGTGTCGTGCAATCTATGTGTACGGCAAGGGCCAGATTCGCAGGTAGTCCCTCATTCTCCGCCAGATACCTGCAAGCCCTGAGGGCTCCACCTGGATGAAGAACATGATGAGAAAGCCCAAAGCCAGCAGCTTGATCGGTGAGAGAAAAACAATGACCTCCTGAGGATTAGCGGCAAATCGGGAAAAAGCCTCAACCATCCAGTTGAGAAATTCTGGAATGAAGACCAAAAACATTGCCCCGAATATGGATCCAAGGATCGTACCCCGACCGCCGATGATGACCATGGCAAGGTATTCAATGGATTTGTCCAGGCCGAAGTAATCGGGCGCCGCGTGACGCAGCCAGATCCCGAACAAGGCCCCTGCGACGCCGGCATAAAATGAGCTGATGACAAAGGACAGTATCTTGTATCGGAATACCGGGATGCCGGCCACCTCGGCAGAGATGTCATTGTCACGTATGGCCATCAGAGCGCGCCCATATTTCGAGCGGAAAAGGTTCTTGGCCATCCAGAGCCCGACCACCAGAAAGACGAGCACAATGTAGTAGAATTGCAGGTCCGTCTTGAGCTCCCAGGGACCCAGATGGGGGGAGTGAATGCTGATCCCTGCCGATCCACCCGTCACCGCTTGCCATTTGACAAAGGTGTAGTTGGCGATGAATTGAAAGGCCAGGGTCGCGATCGCGAGATACAGTCCTTTGATTCGCAGGGCAGGGATACCGATCAATACACCGATGAGCGCTGAAAGGCATCCCCCTCCCAGTATTGCCACGTAAAAGGGCAAATGAAGCTTGGTTATCAGAAAGCCGCAGGCGAATGCCCCGACCCCCATGAAAGCGGACTGCCCCAGAGAAATCAGACCCGTATAGCCGGTCAAGATGTTGAGGCCCATCGCGCTCAAAATAGCCACACCCAGTCCGGCGAGGAAACGAAGCTCAAAATTCCCGAGGAACGGCGGTACGGCCAGCAGAATTATCAACAGGAAAATGAACCACGTTTTCACGAACGCGGTCCTGAAAATTGCCTCATCGGCTAAATAAGACTCCTTGATAAAGGGAGCATATACATAACTGTAGCGCTGGGTCAGCGTTGCCATTATATATCCTCCAGGCGTACCCTGCTTTTGAGTCGGGACACCTTCCCATCCATGTACCTGATCTGCACGTCGAGATCATGGGTCTTGTCGCCGCTGTAGAGGCTTTCAACCACTGCACGGTATCGTTCGTTGATCACGTTTCTCTTGAGCTTGCGTGTGCGTGTCAACTCTTCGTCATCAGGATGGAGCTCCTTGGGGAGGAGGACGAATCGGCGCAGCCTCATTTTCTCGGGAAGTCGATCGTTGATCTTTCTTATTTCTTCCCGGATGAGATCGATAACTCTCTCGTTC
>JARRRG010000341.1:0-11379 GCA_037380965.1 Deltaproteobacteria bacterium | reverse complement strand
AAAAAAACGGGCCCCATTGCGAGGCCCATGAATCATGAGACAGCGGGGCGATCTATGCGACCAATTTCTCCCTTTTTAGAATCTCACCTCTGACGCCGATGATAATGTTTTCCATCGGGATATTCTTGCCGGCCAGCTCCATGGCCCTTTTCACGATCGTAGGTAGTCCGTGACAACAGGGCACCTCCATGAATACCGTGGTAATGCTATGAATGTCCGCTGTTTTGAAGATCTCGGTGAATTTTTCGAGGTATGATTGGGTATCGTCGAATTTGGGACAACCAACCATCACCACTTTACCGTCAAGAAAATCCCGGTGAAAACCAGCGTAAGCTACGGGTGTGCAGTCGGCCGTGACCAGGAGGTCCGCGTTTTTGAGAAAGGGGGCGGTAGGCGGTATCAGCCGTATCTGGACTGGCCAGTGGCTGAGAGCCGACTCAGCGCTGGCGTAGGTGACCGGTTCGTTGGCCGTCTGGCAAGGGGTTGGCCGGTCAATAGTCTGAATACGGGCCGACGGGCAACCGTGGGGCAAGGGTGCTTCCGCGGTCTGCTTTTCACCGAGTTTCAGGGAAGCCAGACGCTCCTCGACCGCTTCCTCGTCGAATTCGGGGGCTTCCCGTTCAATAATCTTCAGCGCGCCGGTCGGACACTCTCCAAGACAGGCCCCGAGTCCGTCGCAATACACGTCGGAAACCAACGTGGCCTTACCGTCGATAAGCTCGAGCGCTCCCTCTGCGCACGCTACGATGCAGTTTCCACACCCGTCACACAACTCTTCATCTATTTCGATAATCTTTCGTGCCGTTTCCATGGTAGGCTCTCCTCTTCTCGGTATCCTATCGGTTTCCGCGTGACCGTTGGCCGTCTTCCTAAGCGGTTCCATTCAGAAGCACGCTCCGGGCCAATTCCTTGCCGCTTTGGGTCAAGAATTTCGTCTCGATAATCCGGGCAAGCTTTTCTGATTCGATTGGATTTTTCTTCTGTTTTTCTTGGAGGTTGACGATCAGGTCCGCGTCGTACACCACTTTGAAGTTGGCCGTCTCCTCTTTTCTCGGACTGTGGTGATGACCGATGATATCGCACACCTCGTCAATCAAGTCGTTGTTTGCATCGAGCTCGGTGAGGATTTCCCTGGCCACTGGCGGGCCTTCCTGATGCTGATATTTGGCCGAGGTGCTCTGATACTTCCGCTCAGCCTGCTTTATGCCGATATCGTGGAGTAACGCGGCCGAGAGCACCACCGCGGGATCACCCTTTTCCGGGTTCATAAGCTTTTCCGCGTATCGTGCCACTTTCGCGGCATGACCGATACGCTTGAAGTCCTGCTTGAAATAGAGCTTCATTTTGATGGCCACCCGGTCCTTAAAAAGGTCTTCCTTTCGTTTCAACAGTTCGGGTGGCAGGTCTCCGAAGCATTGCTCAGCAAACTTACAGTGAGCGGCACAGCCGAAGTCCATTTTCGGGTTGAGCACTCTGTGGCCGCATTTCTTGCAGGTGCGCCTCGTTTCGTCCTTGAAGAACTCAACCGAGTGGCCACAGTTCGGGCATTCGACTTCAAATATCGCGTCAAACTTCCAGTAACGAGGGTCTTGTCCGGGACATTTCATCTGCTTGTTCCTTTTGTGCCGGCCTTTCATTCCTCTCCTGAGTGGATCGGTTTGTGAGGTCTTCCGCTCAGGATTGGTGACCGCGATGCTCGATTCTCATCCATGGCTCGAGCAATCGCTTTCGGATTTGACTCATCCTTGTGGGTGCCTGCTTACTCACATGGTAATCATTCTCTTCAGAAAGGCTTTGACCTGAGTCAAGAGGACCGATCTTCTTCTCTTTCCGCCAGAGTCGCCCACCATCATTGTTCCGTTTTGTCACGGGACACCTCAGGCAAGAACTCTGAACCGGTACGACGCAGGATCTCTCCGAAGCGTTCCCCTCTTACGTTCATCTCCAGGTAGTGATCCACGCATTTTTCCACTGCCGCGAGAACCTCTCCCTTTGAATAGATACCCGCGATTTCCTGTGCCAGCTGCGGACGTCGTCCGAGCTTTCCGCCAATGAGCAGCCTGTATCCCGACGCGTTCTTTTCGAGGGTCCTGCTCGGGCAGACAGAAATGCACTGACCGCACCAAACACACTTGTCAGGATCGATTCTTGGCGGCTTTCCGTCATCTGACAGCTCAATCGCGTCTTCCTTGCACGTTTCAACACACGCGAGGCATCGGGTGCAGGGCTCGTCAGTAACGCCCGGACGCTGTGCTCCGATGAGCCCCACGTCGACGATCTGTGGACGCGAGCATGCGTTGGGACAATCAGACACCGATACCCGGAATTCATGGTGCAGTTTGAGCGGACCGCGGACACGCTTTTCAAGCAGGCTGCGTATCGCCTTTCCTTCAAGCATCTCTTCCAGTTCCTTCGCGAGCTCACCGTCAGCCACAGCACGATTGGGACAGCTTCCCGTCCCGAAACAGATTTCAACCTGATACCCTCTGACCTCCTGCTCCATGGCCCCGAGGAACTTCTTTCGGCAAGAATCGATGTGCCCCGGTGTGACCTCGCTCGCGCGGAATTGGGCGGCTTCCGCCTCGACTCTCTTTCTGACATGTCTTCGTACGAAGAAGGGGACTCGACTGAGCTCATTTTCAGCTTCGGTGGTCCATTTCATTGGCTGCCGCCTCTCGACGTTATGTAGTCTTCGGTCTCCGGAAAAGCCCTGCGCAATCGGCCGTCCCTAACTATCGGGAAACTCCCATTTAAATTTCTGTAACCCTTGACGTATCCAGCTTCTTGGTCAATGCTATGCGAGTGCTCTCTCACGGCCTTCTATGAATAGTGTAGTGATTGGCCTGGGTGTATGCTTTGACTTAAGTCAACAAGGGGCGGTTCTTCTCACCGCGCAGAGATTGTTCGGGAAAGTGAATCTGCTGCGCAATGCTGAACCGAGCTGACGAAGGGGTCAACCCCACAAAGGTTCGGCGTTTCAGCAGACCCCGGCGGGAGGAAGGAGCCTGAATGGAAATGATCGCGGAAATCGAGAAGATTCCCCTGTTCGAAGGCTTGCCCGCGGATCAGCACCGAGACCTGGCGAACATTGCGCTGCGCAAGGCCTACAAGAGAGGAGGAACGATCTTTTCCGAAGGGGAGCCGGGACACGGCTTCTACGTGGTCATTTCGGGCAAGGTGAAGATCTTCAAACTTTCGCCCGAGGGCAAGGAACAGATTATTCATATCTTTGGCCCCGGGGAGCCCTTTGGTGAAGTGCCGGTATTTGAGGGGCGCCGTTTTCCTGCGCATGCCGTGACGCTGGACGACACCCACGACTGTTTTTTTCCCAGGCAGGCATTCGTGGATCTAATTAAAACAAATCCATCGCGGGCTCTGAATATGCTGGCCGTGCTGTCCAGGCGTCTGCGCAGGTTTGCCAATCTCGTCGACGACCTGTCCCTCAAGGAGGTCCCGGGGAGACTGGCCGCGCATCTGCTGTTCCTGAGTGAACGAAAGGACGGCTCCGATACCCTGGAACTGGATATCCCGAAGTATCAGCTCGCCGGCCTCCTGGGAACCATCCCCGAGACCCTGTCGCGCATACTTACCAAGATGACTCAGAGGGGGTTGATCGAGGCCAAGGGGCCGCGCATGAAGATATGCGACAGGAAAGGCCTGCAGGAGCTTGCCGCGGGTCTGAAACGTTTGGTGTGAAAAAGAGGTGGCACTGCCGACACCATGCCTGCCAGAGCCTACAGAGACCAGCTTCACGACCTGTACGGCACACTTAATCGCCGTGAGTTTGTCCATCCGGATCCTTTGGAATTTCCGCCACGGCTCACTGCACGCGTGTTTCTCCTCCAGCCTGCGTGACGAAGATGAAACGGTGATCCCCGCATTGTCAGCCTTCGTCAAAGAATTGTCATCGGTTTTTGAATGCAGGCCGCGCAGTTTGCTCCCTCCGCCCGAAGCGGGAAGTGCGTGCAAAAGGCTCAACCTGTTTCTGCGGTGGATGGTGAGGCTGGACGCGGTAGACCCCGGCGGCTGGGAAGACGTCCCGGCCTCAAAGTTGATCGTGCCGCTTGACAGGCACATGCACAGGATCTCTTTGCGGCTCGGGCTTACCCGACGCAGGCAGGCCGATCTCCGCACGGCATGTGAAATAACGTCAGCGTTCAGGGCAATCCACCCGGACGATCCGGTTCGTTACGATTTTTGCCTCACGCGGCTGGGAATCCGCGACGACATTGATCCGGAAGGTTTCATCAATCTCTGCAGACAATCGTGCCCCTGAGCCCCCACGGGACTCATCTTTTCTCGATGCCGCGGTCCATGGGTCCCTGCTCGATCTGACAACGGAACGATACTGGGGGGCATCCGCGAGCAGATCTCATGGAGCGCGGTGCACAACTCGTGAGCGAGGCGAGCCGGGTGGGTTTCCACAGACCCTATCGCCGGCGATTCTCCGGAACCCCGAACCGCACGCTCTGTCCGATTTTGACTCCGTGCCTCCTACAGAATCCCGCGTTGATTTCGAGGCAGTATCGGGAGGGGAACATTGACGGATAGGTCATGCCCGAATTGGGCCGGATGTCTTCATAGATGAGCTTTATGGCACCGGTACTGCCGATCCAAAGAGCGTCAATGGCAAATTTCATGCCCTGCATGTGAATCGCGTAATCTCCTTCGGTTCCGAAGTCGAGAAGCATTCCGGTGTCGTCTCGAATACTCTTCCATCCGAGAAGCCCCCTGATCCTGGCCGCTTCAGTGTCTGCAATCACTGCGCGGATGGTTCTGTCTCCAACGGTTATGGGAACGGTTCGCACGCTCTCGAACTGCCCGCGGGCACGCCGGCCGCCGGGAAAATTCCCGGCCCGCGTCACCCCGACCATCACGGCCAAAGCGGCAAAGACCACAACGAGCAACATCGAGCATGTCCTCCACAGCATCATGCCTCTTGTCTCTCCTCATCTATGCGCATCATTCGATTTGTCCCACCGAACAGGCACAAGCATATCATCGCGCGCGAAAAATTTGGAGTGGTTTGAAACCGACTCAAGTGAGCAGACACCGCGTCACAGCGGGAGATATGATCGGAGCTACCTGAAGACACCAATATCCATATCATATTGATACTATTGAATTAAGCTCGTATGCTCCAGGCGTTTCTCGAAAAACTGACCGATCCCGTTCGTCACGAATGGGTGATGGCACATCACGAACAGATAGCCGAGAAGCGCCCGCTCCTCGAGCAGATCCCCGCAGGTCTGGATCCCCGGGTTGCAAACCTGATACGCTCGTCAGGAATTGCAGCTCTGTACTCCCACCAGGCCGAGGCGATCAAGCTGGCCCTGGAAGGCAAGAATGTGGTGCTGGCCACCACCACGGCAAGCGGAAAGACCCTTGCCTATCAGGTGCCGGTCATCGATCGACTCATCAGGAGCCCCGATGCTCGTGGTCTCTTCCTTTTTCCTTTAAAGGCGCTGGAGAGGGATCAGCGGGATGCTTTTCTTTCTTTGGCCGGCGCTTCGGGGCTCACGGCCGCGATTTACGACGGTGACATCCCCGACTCGGAACGGCGAAAGATCCGGAAGAACCCGCCGAGGGTTCTGATAACCAATCCGGACATGCTCCATCTCAGTCTGTTGGCCTTTCACGATTCCTGGAAGGAATTTTTTGCCAACCTGTCCTACGTGGTTTTGGACGAAGTCCACACGTATAAAGGAATCTTCGGCAGTCACATCGCTCAGGTCATCTTGAGAATGCGCCGCATTTGCAACCTGCACGGATCGAAGCCGCAGTTCTTTGCTTCCTCGGCCACAGTGGCCAATCCCGGAGAATTCGTATCAAGGCTCCTCGGAGAGGAAGTTGCGGTGGTGGATCGGTCCGGCGCGCCATCATCACGGCGTCATTTTCTCTTCCTGAATCCGGAGTTGAGCCCGTACACCGTCGCGGCCCGACTCTTTGTCCAGGGGCTCGAATCGGGCTTGAAGACGATCGTGTTCACGCGGGCGAGAAAAATCACCGAGCTTATCACCACGTGGGTGATGCATGAGGCGCCCCATCTGCGGAACCGGATCAGCTCATACCGGGCGGGCTTTCTCCCGGAGGAGCGCCGGGAGATCGAACGCAAGCTTTTTTCCGGACAAATGGACGGTGTGATATCAACCTCCGCGCTCGAGATGGGCATAGATGTGGGAGGGCTGGACCTCTGCGTACTGGTGGGATATCCGGGCACGATCATCAACACGTGGCAAAGAGGGGGGAGGGTCGGGCGAGCAGGCCGGCCGAGCGCGATCGTGCTCATCGCGGGCTATGACGCGCTGGATCAGTATTTCCTGAAGAATCCTCATGATTTCTTCGGCCGGAGCTGCGAAGACGCGATACTGGACCCGGTCAACGAAGAGGTCCTGAAACGGCACCTCCCCTGTGCAGCCGCGGAGACTCCGATCAATGCCACGAGGGCGCGGTATACCTGCACCGGACGAGACAATACGTCGTGTCCAAGCTCGACCTGCACCGTCGCAACGTAATTGTCAAGAACGCACACCTCAACTACTACACCCGCGCGGTATCGGACAAGGATACGGAAATCCTCGGCGCTCCATTGGATTCCCGCGAGTTTCCGAATTTCACGGCGAGGGTAGGGCGGCTCAAAGTAACCGAGCGGATTATAGCCTATGAGAAACGTCGGACATCGGGCCAGGAACTGATCGGGGTCGTCGACCTGGAATTGCCGCCGGTTCACTTCGAGACAGTGGGGTTCTGGATAGAGATTCCGGACAGGATCAAGGAGGCCATCCAGGAGGGGGGCCTCCACTTTATGGGAGGGATTCACGCGCTCGAGCATGCGGCGATCGCCATGTTTCCCCTCTTTGCGCTCTGTGACAGAGACGACATCGGAGGTATCAGCACTCCCCAGCACGAACAGGTCTGTCGCGCGGCGGTCTTCATTTACGACGGCCATCCGGGCGGTGTGGGCCTATCGCGCCACATCTTCGGCCGCGTAGAAGAACTGCTTGAAAAGACACGGTCCCTCGTCGAGGGCTGCCCATGCGAAGAGGGCTGCCCGTCCTGCATACACTCCCCCAAATGCGGATCGGGAAACAAACCACTGGACAAGCAAGCCTGCCTGCACATTCTGGAACGTCTGCTCGCGCCGGAACGCGTCGACCTGCGCTTCGAGCACGCGGTGCACGCGGGCGCACCCACGCGGCCACCGGGGGGAGCGCGGGATGTGCAAGAATCACGGCCCCCGGCGAGCAGCGCGTCTCCGGTTGAACCCCGGGTGAGGCCGGACCGAAATGAGGTGCCCGAAGTGACACGGATGCATGAGCTCGCGGAGCCACGCAGGATCGTGGTGTTCGATCTGGAAACCCAGAGACTCGCGGACGAGGTGGGAGGCTGGAACAACATTTCATTGATGAGGCTTTCAGTAGGGGTCGCGTTCACCGATGAGGACGGCTTTCTGACCTTTACCGAAGAAACGGTTTCGGACCTGATCGATCTGCTCAAGAGCGCGGACCTTGTCGTGGGGTTCAACCAGATGCGGTTCGACTATGAGGTGCTCAGTGCGTACTCGGCCGAAAATCTTCGGGCATTACCGAACCTCGACATCCTCGCGGATATACGCAATGTGCTCGGATTCCGTATCAAGCTCGATCATCTCGCGGAGTTCACCCTCGGGGCGAAGAAGTCAGGTGACGGCCTGGATGCGGTCCGCTGGTTCCGTGAAGGGCGGATGGATTTCTTGGAAAAGTATTGCAGGGATGACGTGAAGATTACCCGAGACCTTTTCCGGTTCGGGCTCGAAAACGGATACCTTCTCTACCAGCCGAAGGCCGGGCCTACCGCGCGCATTCCCGTGGACTGGGCTCGTTTCGTTCGATGAGTGGAGACATCACGCGGGTTGTTCCGGGCGCCGGTATTGAACCGCTGCCTGCTGTCGCCTGCCCCCATTCCGCGGCCGCGAGCGGCGGGGCGGGGGATGAAATTGACCTGTCGGAGAAGACTCGAATGACCGAACTTGGCACGCGGGAAACTCCTCGGGCGAGGGTCCGGTGAGTTGCTCTCGCCTCCCGTGACGGGGCGTATCCGTGGAGAGGTATCCGCACCGAGCACGTCAGTCCTTCTTTGAGTATGAGCCCCGATTTTTCGACCACACACTCGACGTAATAACTCGCCGGCACCTCAATGACATTACTGACGCTGACCCATGGTATCCGGTGTATCCTGCAGGAGAGTTCTTTTTCCGGGAACGCGTCAAAGACAACGGTCCCCGTGTCGCCGGCCTTGAGCTTCACCAGGTCCAGCTCGTGCACGAGACCCCGAATTACGATCTGCTTCATGGGAGCAATGGTCATCGCAAGGAACGCTCGTCGAGGACCGCCGCCATTTCCCCCTGTCTGACCCTGCCTCATGCCAGCCGTTTCGCCGACCTGAGCGAGATCCGGGACCTTGCGCGGACCGCGTGAGGCGCCGAGATGGCGCACATCAGCCCCCGCGCGCAACTGCGGGTTCATCCAGATAACATGTCCGGCGATCGGTGCCCTGAGAAACCCGCGATTCAAGGGGATCTTCGGGTCAGAGTATGAGCGACCCACCTCCCATTGGAGGAGCTTCAGAGCCCTTTTCTGGTTGCTCTCCGCGAAGCGGAGATCCTGGCTGACGCCCCTGAAAGCCGCCTCGGACTGTTTAATCGCGTCATTGGTGGCCTGGCTGCTCTTTCTCAGGCCGGCCATCTCCCGTTCCTTCAGGGTGACCGCGTTTGCCGGGGCCAGGCCCCGCGACTGAAGCTCTCGCAGCAGATTGAGCTCGGTTTGCGCCTTCTCCACCCTCAGGCGATCGAGTGGGAGGTCTACGTTTTTCAACTTCTCGATTGAGATTTTTAGCTGATAAAGCCTGTTCCTCAGCTGCAACACCTGCTCGCCGTTGACTATCTCGTGGATTTTCTCCATCGAGATGCGATCGAGGGTGTACGAGGCCAGGATCTCTCCCTGATGAACCGTTTGACCTTCGGTCACCACGACATCGATAATCTTCCCCGGATGGCTGATGACGGCATCCCGCGTGTACTTTGCGAATACCTTGCCGCGAAATTGGACCACTTTTTTCCTGGGGAGATCCGGCGTCACAGCGATGATCGCGGCCTTGGCAGGCCTGGGACCAGGCAGAGCCAGATGGGACTCGATGTAGCTCTTTGCGAGAACCACCGCAGCAATCACGATGGAAACCGCCAACAGAATTCCTAAACCCTTGGCGCCCGATCTGGGCTTGCCGGATCCAAACGCTGGCATCATAATCGCTCACGGACTCCGAGGGATTGCAGCGTGTTACCGAGGCCGTTGCCGCTCGGTGACGAGTATGGATGTCAGGCATCCTCCTGTGTGGTGGAGGCCCGCATAGGCGGTCGGCCTGTAAACATCATCAAGTACAGTAAAGTGTTAAAGTTATATCAATTTATTTCTCAGAAATCAAGTATAATAGCTGAATATATTGGGTAATCATTGGCTGTGGCTGGCAACCCCGCCACACGGGAAGGCACATCCGATCCAGTTTGCAAGCCGCACGCGGGGAGCTTGAACGACCGAATTGTAAGAAATCAGGAACAGGCACCGCGCCCTTGCCGGTCGTCTGCTTTGTCTGAGGGCTCTCCATCAGGCTGCGTCGAGATGTGAGGTTTCATGCCCTCGGACATCTTGTGAGGCGTTGAGTTCGTTGGAGAAGCTGCGGGTCAGGAGATAAAAACCCCTACAGATCTACACGGGAAAGTGGTACATATTCCGAGGGGTAAGCATGTGAACCACCGTAGGCATCCCAATGATACCATCCCAATGATACGGAACCTCCTGGAACTCAGACGAATTCTGAGGTGCCGCAAACTCGGGCCTGACGAGTTGGAAGCGCTCCGAGTCCGGAAACTTCGAGCGGTGATTCACAACGCGTACGAGCATGTCCCGTACTATGGCTCGCTGTTCAAGTCGGCCGGAATCGCTCCGGAAGATATCCGTACGGTCGAGGACCTGAAAAACATCCCCGTTACCACCAAGGACGATCTGAGAGCCGCGGGCGTGAAGAAAACCGTGGCTGACTGGGTTGACGTGTCCGAGTGCATTCGCACGCTGACGAGCGGAGCAACGGGTAAACCGTTTGAAGTGTACCGAACTCCCTCCGAATATATGACTACTCGACTTCACATCACGGCCGCCCTCCTGACCTACGGGTTCGGGCTGGGTGACCGGCTGGTGTCGCTTGAAGGCGACGACGTGGTACTGGTGCCGTTCCACCGTCGACTGCGATTTTTCAGGAGAGAGCTAATCGCATCGGGCCTGCCAGTGGACGAGCTCATCCGGCAGCTCGTGAATGCGAAGCCCACCATGATCTGGGCTATGCCTGCCAAGCTCAGGGCTGTCTTGCTCAACGCGACGATTCCACTCAGTGACCTGATGCCGTTAAAGACCATCATCACCTGGGGCCAGGCGGTGGACTTGCCTCTCAAGACCAGGCTCCAGCATGACCTTTCAGTAGATTTGTTCAGTTGTTACGGAGCAAACGAAGCGGTACTCGTCGCGTGGGAATGTCCTTCCCGCGATGGGCTTCACATCAACATGGATCATGTAATCCTGGAATGTTGCCCCGATGAAACCATCGGAGAAGCTGACGGAGTCGGCATCTCAGTCGTAACTAGCTTGGACTCTTTGGCAATGCCGTTCATCCGCTATAGACTGGGCGACCTGTGCTCGTTCTCCCTGAGAGAATGTTCCTGTGGCTCTTCCCTTCCTCGCATGGAACATCCAGTCGGCAGGGACTGGGACATGGTCCGGCTACCAAGCGGAAAAGTACTGCACGCCCATAAATTCGATTACATTCTGCGTGCATTCCCGGGCATCTTTCAGTGGCAGGTGATTCAGGAGACTCGCGGGCATTTTCTCGTTCGTCTCGTTTTGGACGGCCCCACCCCGGAAGACATGGTCCCACGAATACGGTCCCAGTTCGCGGAGTACCTCCGAGAGCCGGTTACCGTGGAGATTGAATTCGTTGATGGCATTGACGACGGCTCTTCCAAGCCCAGCGCGTTCCTCTCGAAAGTACCCTCAATGAGCTCAACCCCCAAGCTGGTGGACTAAGCCACGAAAACGGGTCCATCTCCCGTGCTCATCCGTGGCCGAGTCTCAAGCCCGTACAGGATCACGCGAGAGAAATCAATTCCAGCCTATTTTTCACTGTGGCTGGTACTAATACCACTTCGCCATTTAACAAGTAGACTTTCAGGGTCTACGATGGGGGATGCCCGAAGGGGGAGATGAGTCTCCCCCTTCGGATCATGGTGCAGCGTGGCGCTCTTACCCTGTATGTCCGAGGCGTAGCCACGGACCGTTCGTGACCATCGACCTCGAT
>JARRRG010000340.1:0-3903 GCA_037380965.1 Deltaproteobacteria bacterium | reverse complement strand
AATTTCACCACACCTTCCTGCGCGATAAGGATGCCCTCGAGAGCCTTTTCCACAACTACCCGGTACTTTTCCGCCGACCTCTTGAGCGCGTCCTCCGCCTTTTTCCGCTCGGTGATATCCATGTACATGATGACCGCGCCGGTAACGGAGCCATCGGGGGCAATACGGGGGGTTCCGGCCGCAATTAACGTAAATTCTTTTCTGTCGCTGGACTGGTAGGAGAACTCGACGTCTGAAAGGGGCTCGCCCTGCATAAGGCGCCGAAACTTGTCCCGGACGCCTGGTTCCTGACCCATAATCGGCAACTCGGAAATGTTCATCCCCACAACAGGTGACTTTCGGCGGTCCGAATCATCGAATATCTGACGAGCCGCGGGATTTACATATTCGATGATTCCCTGGGCATCCAATTGGACGATCCCCATGGGTGCATGCTCGACCAGCTTGCGGTTGAATTCTTCGCTCTCTCTAAGGGCGGTTTCAGCTCTCTTGAGATCCGTGATGTCGATGGCCAATTCAAATCTCAGGTCACGTCCGTCGGGCCACTTGATGATTCTGTTCGTGACAATGTAATCCTTGTTGATGACATCATGATGGTGCTCCCATCGATAGGGCTGGCCCTTTTTCTTCAGGATAATGTCATTCGTGCAAAATTCGCATGGGGCGCTGCGCTTCTGAAGCACCTCGTAACAAATGGACCCGTTCTTGATCGGCCCGAGCAGATCCCTGCCGGCTTTATTGACGTATATTGTTTCGTACGTCACGGGATCGGCCACGTAGATGATCTCATTGATACTATCGAAAATGGAGAGCAGCTGCGCTCGTTCGAGCCGTAAAGCCTCTTCGGCCTGCTTGCGTTCCGCAATCTCGACCGTGAGTTTTGCGTTGATCTTCTCGAGATCCGCAGTTCGTTCCTTCACACGGTTCTCAAGCCGCTCGTGAGCTTGCCGCAGTTCCCGCTCGACATGTTTGCGTACGGCAATCTCCTTTTTCAGTTCTTCGTTGAGTCTGTTGAGCTCCACTGTCCGTTCGGCCACTCGCTTCTCGAGCTCATCCTGACCCCTCTGAAGCTCCTCTTTCTGCTTCTGTGTTACAAGCAGTTGCTTCATTTTGAGGGTCAGGTCTTCGATCAGCACGAGTATGGACCGCTGTTTGCTGACCCTGAGCGATCGCCAATGGATTCGGGCCCAGATCCTCCTCTGTTCTATCTCGAGAAGCGCTTCGCTGACCTGGGGAGATCTCTCGGAGAAGACATTCTCCAGAATGGCCTGGGCCCTCATGGCATCGTAGGTCTTGGGAAACAAAGCGCAAATCGACGATCCCTGGATTGTTTGGTATTTCGGGCTGATCTTCCCGCAAGCCATGTTGGCAAAGATGATGGAATGGGATTGATCGACAAGGAGGGTTGCGATGGGAAGGGCGTTCAATAATTTACCGGAGGAGGTTCCCTCAACCTCGTGAATGTCGAAGCTGCCCGACGTAGTAAGTTGATCCGCGAATAGTTGATCGAAGTCGATTGTCTCCGTCGGGTCAGGCTCGAACTTCACGGGCTTGAGGACGTCGTTGCCCTCATCCAACTCAGAAAAATTCCAGGAGTCTTTTTCACTCATGGATGTGCCTCGTAACAGAATGCCCTGTACCGACCGCCGGTAGCCACACGGGTGTCCTTCGTGTTCATCCCTGCGTCCTCAGGGACTGGCCATGCATCTCTGGAACCGGTCCAGCCTTGTGATTACTTCGGTTCCCCCGCGGCCTCCTTCCTCCACCCTCCTCAGTTCCTTGCGGAGCAGAGAGATAGCGGTCAAAGGATCGACGACTGCGAAAAAAGCCCAGGGCTAATGCCGGTATTTTCATTCACCGAGTACCCTCAAGGGATAAGCGGAGAGCACCCTCTCCGAACGTTACTACGACGCGGATCACGGGATGAACCACTAACGAGTCGGATTGCCCTTATCCCTCGGGCGAAAGCTTGACTCGCACCAGTACTCCCCATAGACCGCAAACCCAGCAAGCCTCGTGCCACGCGACCTGTGTCATGTCATCAGAGTACGATCACTCTGATTTATCAGTAAGTTACCAGATCCCGTACCATGCCGTTGGCAGCCTGGTCTCCCTGCACATCATGGATTTGAGCCTTTTTCACTCATTCTCAGCAGTCAGTGCGTCAGATTGACGCACTGGTGACCGCATCTCATCCGCGGGCAAGCCACTCTTCACGCGGGCCTTGCGCGGCGATGCTCGCCCCGCTCGTGTGAACGGAGAGACCGCCGAACATGTTCAGATGGGAAATGGAGGGAATGCTGGCGGTTGAACTGAAATTCGTGAGTGCGCGGGAGCAGCGTTAGGAAGCGGGAGCAACATGAGGCGGGCTCCCGGAGCGAACATCTCCGCGAGTGTCAGAATATCGCGAGTGCGCCGGTGCCTCAGTGGCTCGATCCGTATACGTTTGGGGCTCGTTGCAACAATTCAGCCGGTATCGGCGATCATGCCCGCGGGCTCATTGGGGTCAATTGCACCGGATTCGGTCCGGGGTCCTTTCGGCCCCGGGCGAGCGACTCGCGTTTGGTCGCTTCCCGATGGCTGTCGGACGGGCCGTTGCATCGTCCCGCCAACCCATTCGGTGCAGACCCCGCAGCCTGACGCACACCACGGGCGGATGAGGGTTCTGCTCGCCTTGCCGAGGCGTGGAAAAACGGCTGAGGCCGCGCGCCCTGATCGGACATTTCCTCCACAGGCCGAAAACGGGAGGGTGGGGTCATGTGCGAGCCAAATTTTCACACAACGAGGTCGCTCCCAGGGGACGCTGAGGTTTCTTACGGCGCAAGAGGCAAGATCTCGTAATCAGGCCTCGTCTCGCGCCTCGCGGCCAGTTCGTACTTTTGCAGCCTCTCTTGCATCTGCTTCACACAGGAACCGTCCGGACATTTCTTTATTTGCAGCTCGATGGCCCTTTTCTGATGTTGGACCGCTTTGAGCGGGTCTCCATTCTGGAAATATGCCTCTGCGAGGGTTTCCTGCACGAGGCCGTTTTTGCCGTGACTGATGTCCAGTGCTTTTCTAGCAAGCTCCATAGCCTTGCCCGAATCCTGGAGGCTTTCAGCCGGACAAGTGAGGAGAAACCACGCGGTATCCTGGAGGGACCATGCGTCTTTAGGCCTCAGCTTCTGCACCATGCTGAAATCGCGGAACGCGTCTTTACACTTCCCCATCCGGGTAAGGATCCGGCCTCTGAGCGAAAGGGCTTGCACGAACTTCGGCTCGATCTTCAACGCCTTGTTGACGCTTGCCAGGGCCTTGTCGTAGTCCTGCTTTCGCATGAGGACGTCCGCGATCTGGGCCTGCGCCCACGCGAAGTCGGGCTTCAGCGTTACGGCCCGGTTAAAGTCGTCAAGAGCTTTGTCAAACTGCTTGTTCAACTTTCTGACTATGCCTCTCTGGCCGTATGCCAGGGCATTGTCCGCGTTGTACCGGATGGCCGTGTTGACCTGATCGAGCGCCTTGTCCATTTTTCCGAGTTGCAGGTACGCCTTTGACAAGCCAAGATGTGCTGCCGCATTGTCCGGTTGGGATTTCAAGGATTTCTGGAACAGGGACACGGCCTTGCTCCATTCTTTCTTGTTCATCGCCGCCATGGCGGCCGCATAGTTGGTGTCCGTTGCCTTGAAAACGTGTGACCAGGGAACGAACAAGACGAAACCCACGACAACCGCGGCGATTATGGCAAATCCCAGGATGCTTAATGCGCGGGATCCCTTTTTGAGATCCTGGCTGGATTCATCGGGCGCACCGTGTTCCGGTGGTGTTTCATTCGTGATATTCATCATTCAACCTTCCCCTTTCCGAATATGCCTTCGTTGGTTTCGCTGACGAGACCGTTCCATGGCCTCTCAGGTTGCCTCGGGC
>JARRRG010000339.1:0-7779 GCA_037380965.1 Deltaproteobacteria bacterium | reverse complement strand
ACAGGATCAAGCCACGGCAATTCGAGAATAAGAAGGGGATCGAGAGCAGGGAATCGTCCGCGCCGCCAATTCGGGGCGGAGAGCAACCGTAAGGAGCCGAGCTCGTCGATCGTTCTTGAACAGTACGCGGCACGATGCCCTCAGTCGATGAATGATGCACCTCGCAGAACAGGTCTCCTGTCGACCTCCCCCGATCTATGGTCATTTGACGCCATCCATGGAAACCATTACCATTGCCGGGACCGCAAGAGGTTTTTTCACGTTTTCAGACGGGCTCTCCGCCCGGCTTCTCGCGACCAATTCTTCAAAATTTCAAGGAGACAACACATGGAAAAGTGCAGTGGCCGGAAAACCGGACAGTGGTGTCGATATGTTCTCTTCCTGGGGTTCCTCGCGCTCGTAGCGATTCAGCCCGGTGAGGCTGCCCAGAAGGAATCCGCCACCAGGACGGCTTCGGTGAAGAAGCCCTTCACCATTAGTGTCACAGCAAATCCTTCGACCGGGTACCAGTGGGACGTGAAATTCGACAAAACATTCCTGGCATTGAGAGCCGAAAAACACAGGCGGGACAGTTCTAAGCCGAAAAATTACGTGGGCGTAGGGGGCACGACCACCTTTGTGTTCGTACCGCTCAAAGCCGGAGAAACCACCATCAAGCTCCAATATAAGCGGCCCTGGGAAAAAAAGGCCGTCAGGTTCAAAACACTTCGAGTGAAAATAGTCCCGTAAGAATGGGGACGATTCATACGGACGCGATCAGAGCTCCGAACAGACGAATGGCTCGCAGATAACAGAGGGGGAATGAGGCTCAGAGCAACCGGTCGAAGAAGACGGGCCCGCGGGCAGGTCAGTACTGGTTCAGCATATGCTCGATGAAGGTATTATTCATCTCTTGGAGAATGACCCGGTACCCGCCGGGCCAGGTATGACGGATGGGGGGCGGCGGAACGTACCCATAGAATCTCCGAGGCTTGGCTTTGGACGCGGGGTACCCCTTGAGATGCACAGGTCCGGGGTAGGGCGCGGGAATGCTCCCTGACTGAGCGGACGAGATCAGCAATCCAAAGGCTATCAGCATCGAAAGAGACAAGAGGGCCAGACGTTTCATCATCCACCTCGGCGTCTTATTTTATACGCGAAGGGAGAAAAATTCAATTTCAATTTTCGCTTTCGCGCCTGAACACGAGAATCTGGAACGAAAGAAGAGAAGGCTCAATCATATTTTGAGCAGTATCTTCATCGAGTCGCTCGACATGGATCGTCGAAACGCTTCCTCAGCACGGTCCAGGCTAAAGGTCCCTGAAATGAGCGGGGTAGGGTCCACAAGCGCGTATTCCATGAGTCTCAGCGCAGGACCGAACTGGCCGCACCTCGAGCCGACCACGGTGATTTCGTCAATGACCAGAGGAGCTGCGTTAAAGGTCAGGGTTCCCTGGTACGTGCTCTTGAGAACGAGGGTCCCTCTCGGCCTTACCCGACTGACGCCCAGCTCCCACCCGGACGGATGACCGGACGCCTCCACCACGATGTCGAAGGTATCGTCCGTCCGCGAGAATTGATCCAGGAGGGAGATCCGCCCCCCGATGCCGGCAAAAAGCTCAAGTTTTTCCGGGTGCTTTCCGACGAGGAGCAGATCGCAGCCGGTCAGGCGCAGCACCATTGAGACGAGGAGTCCGAGTTTCCCGTCACCTATGACGAGAACGCGATTGTCGGGCTCGACTTTCACCTGTTCCAGGATCTCCAGGGCCGCGGCCAGAGGCTCGGTGAAGACCGCCTGCTCATCGGAAAGGCTGTCCGGCACGATCCGTAGGTTCGCGGTGGGAAAGGCGAGGTATTCGGCCATAGCCCCGTCCCGGCCGAGAATTCCGAGGACCGTCCGGTGAGCGCAGTGGCGCTCCATGCCTTTCATGCACGCGGTGCACGTGCCGCATCCGACATTGATTTCTCCGACCACCCGTGCATCCACCAGTGAGGGGTCTGAAGACCGTTCGACGATCCCGACAAACTCATGCCCGAGCACTCCCGAGAAGCTCATGTACCCGCGGGTGATCTCCACGTCGGTCTTGCAGATTCCCGCCATGAGAACTCGGACAAGGGAATCGTCAGGCCCGGGATCGGGCACGGGGATGTCGCGGAGTGCGATCTTGCCGTCAAAAATGAGTGCTTTCATCCGGTCGGCTCGCGAAATGGTATGAGATGAGACGCTGCTGCCATTGGCTTCCCTGCTTTCATGTTCCCATGATCTGAACCACTAATCGCCTATTTCGGGGCCTGTTGTCAAAATCGAGGAATACCGCTTGCTGCCATGTTCCCAGGCAGAGCTTGCCGTCAATGATCGGAATGCCGAGGGAGGGTTTCATCAACGCGGATCGAACGTGTGAAAAGCCGTTCCCGTCACCCCACCGGAGATTGTGCGCATATTCGATTTCCATGGGAGCTATTCTCTCGATGGCTTTCTGCAAATCGCTTACCGCGCCCGATTCATATTCAATGGTGGTGATCGCGCCGGTGGAACCGGGATTCATGACCGTGAGCAGCCCATTGCGGATTTCCGATTCTTTCAGGCATTGCTCGAGAGCAGGCGTGATATTCCGACAGTCGTTAAATCCTTTGGTACTCAATTCCACATGGCAGTGGTGTACGATCATGGCTCATGCTCCACTCTTCACTGAAATTTTCTCAGCACGTATCGAGCGCATTCTATCACCATGCCCCGAGCCACGGAACCTCTTCCGGTCCGGGCAGGTCTCCGGAAATGGTATCTCCTCTGACGCGGAGGTTCCAAGGATTTTATTGCCGAGTTGGAATCCGGCGTGATAGACCATAGGTGCCGATACTTGTTCCGGAAAAGCCTGACGCGCCGAGACAATGGCACGTGAGGGGCGAGGACCAATCCCTGAGAGGTGACTCTTGATCATAGTTACGGGCGGAGCTGGATTTTTGGGCAGCAACCTGGTTAAGGCCCTGAACGACCGCGGGGAGGAGAACATCCTCATCGTCGACCACCTCGGAAGGTCCGACAAATGGAAGAACCTGGTCGATCTCAAGTACCACGACTACAAGCCAAAGGAAGAGTTTCTGGTCGAGGTGGAAAAGGGCCTGTTCGATCACGGCGTCTGGGCCGTATTTCACATGGGAGCATGCAGTTCCACCACTGAGCGAGACGCGGACTATCTCATGGCAAACAATTACGCATACTCGAAAACGCTCGCGTCGCGATTGGCCGGCAAGGAGGGACTCCGTTTCATTTATGCCTCCAGCGCGGCAACGTACGGCGACGGTTCCTCGGGGTACTCCGATCGACATGAGGCCGTGTCCGCTCTGCGTCCTCTGAACATGTACGGCTATTCCAAGCAGTTCTTCGATGTGTGGGCCCTGAACTCGGGGTTTGTCAAGAGCGCGGTGGGACTCAAGTACTTCAATGTGTTCGGTCCCAACGAGTACCACAAGGGAGACATGCGCAGTGTGGCGATCCGGGCCTATCACCAGGTGAAGAAAACCGGCCGCGTGCGGCTCTTCAAATCCTACCGGCCGGAATACCATGACGGCGAGCAACGCAGGGATTTCATTTACGTCAAGGACGCGGTCGAGACAACGCTCCACTTTCTGGAGAGGCCCGAAGCGAACGGCATATTCAACGTGGGCACCGGCAATCCCCGGACCTTCAATGAGCTGGCCGAAGCGCTCTTTTCCGCAGTCGGCACCGAGCCTCGCGTAGAATACATCGATATGCCTGAAGGACTTGAGAAACGCTACCAGTACTATACCTGCGCGGACCTGAAAAAGCTGCGGGCGTCGGCGTCGGGATTCGCCCGGGACTTCCTTTCTCTGGAAGACGCGGTTCAGGACTACGTGCAGAACTACCTATCCCGTGATCCCCGAGCTGAGGAGGACCCGGAGGCCGGCCAAACCTAGCGTTTGTTCTCGTTGGCGGGATGTCAGGGCAGGGTATTGGGCAAGTTTTGCTCGATGATCTCGAGCCATTTCTCGATGTCCGCGCCGCACGCGCAATGGTCGTTTCCGAGATCTTGCGAACAATGTTCCTCGAAGATCGTCACGGTGTTCACGAGGCATACAGGCCACCCCGGCACATGATGCCGTATGCCGCCTGCCCGATTAACCCGGTAGACCATGAACGACTCTGCGTCACATGAGACGCGGTACCAATTGCCTTCATGCTCGAGGGAAAAAGGCTCGTCGAAGATTCCCATTTGCCGGAACAATTCCCGGATCTGGCTCAGGAGATCCGCGGGTGAGCAGTCCAGCTCTCTTACAAGCCTCGAACCAGGTGTTTGGCTGTCAATTGTCTCCATGTGCGGCCCCCTGCATCCCTCAGGTGACAGATCCAAAGTTGCGTTCATACCTCGCCTGGAATTCATCCCACGTGAACGAGTGGCATTGCGTGCCCTGGCATTCCACCGCGTAGCACGCACATACCGCACCCAGGTACGCTGAATCAATCAAACTCTTTCCCATGACCATACCCTTGATCAATCCAGCGCGGTACGCATCCCCCGCCCCGGTGGGATCGAGTACCTGGGACACGCTCGCGGCCGGAACGCGAACTTCCTGCCCATCGACATGAACCTTTGAACCGTCTTCGCCGAGAGTGGTGATGATGGCACCGGTACGGTCGAGCAGCTCGGGGCGCGACAGGCCCGTGACTCGAATAATCATCTCAAGTTCATAATCGTTGGATATGAGCACCGCGGAACCGGTAAGCATCTCGAGCACCCGTTCGGATGGGAGAATAGGGATCTGCTGCCCCGGATCGAAGATGTACGGGATGTTGCGCTCTTTGTACGCACGGGAATAGTGCAGCATGTCGTCGGGGTTGCCCGGCGCGATAATGGCCAACGTCGACTCGGGATGTGAGCCGTCAATGGAATAGTTACAGGGATATTTCATCGCGCCCGGGTTGAACCCTGTGATCTGATTGTCCGCCTTATCGGTGGTGATGTACGCCCCGGCAGTAAATTCCTCCGAAACTCTCCGAATGCCTTCCAGCGATAAACCGTGGCCGGTCAACCAATCACCGTAATTCTTGAAATCTCTCCCGGCTGTCGCAAGAATCACGGGCCGTTCACCCAGCAGAGCCAGGTTGTACGCAATATTCCCCGCGGTTCCCCCATACTGTTCCTGCATTGAATTCACCGTAAAACACACATTGAGGACATGAATCTTGTCCGGCAAAATATAATCGGAAAACCGCTCGGGAAAATCCATGATCCGGTCATAGGCGAGAGAACCGGAAACGAAAATCTGCATGCTGTCACTCCTGACCTTCGCACAACCTCCGGGGAGCGCGGGTCCGTTCCACACAATCGGTACCCTTCAACGTTCGTACGCCACGGCTGTCAAATCATTCTCACTCGCGTCAACGCGGCCTCACCGGGCAATCCCTGTTCCGGAGGTAGTCCAAGGGGACTTTTCTCTACTAATTCAAGAAGAATAGGAGAACGCGCATTGAGTGTCAAGGCCGTTCCCGCAGGAGAACGCTTTGCCTCAACACCCGCGTTGAACCGTAGCTCCCTGGAATCGAGTATGCCGGCTGCATCGCGATCCGTGCTCATAACGGGGAAGTCGCAACGGAACCGTATCCGGTCACGAAGCATCGGCTGCTTGAATCTGGCGGAGCATGTTCCTGAAAAAGTCAATTGACTGCGCGCCTATGATCCGCTCTCCTCCATTCACGATGAAGGTCGGCACCGCAGTGATGCCGAGCTGCCGAGCTTCCGCGTGAGCTTCATCCAGACGCGAGGCATACCGTCGTTCCTCCAACGCGGTCGTCAGTTCGTCGGTATCGAGACCGTCCGCTCGAGCCAAATCCAGCAGCACATCCAGGCTTCCGATATCCCGGATGTCGGTGAAGTACGCGTGGAAGACCTTGGCATGAAAGGAATCGTAGTGCCGCTGATCCCGCGCATATTCACTCGCCTCCAGTGCGCGCCGGGAATTGGAAAGGCGGGCAAGCTCCCCGAAACGTATTCCGAGAGAATCGCCGGCTGCCCGGATATTTTGGAACATCCTGTTGAGGACTGCTTCGGGAAAGCGCTCGGAAAGCAAGACCCCCTGGGGAGGGGTCTCCGGGTGTATCTCAAAGCTGACCCATTCATCGCGGATGGGGAATTCTTTTTTCAATTCTTCGACAAGTCCCTTGCCGATGTAACAGAAGGGTCAAATAAAATCAGAGAATATTCGCATTTTCATTTCTGTCAGCCCCTTTCGTCAATTTGTTGCCTATAGGTTCTCACCTTTTCACCTTGGCTCGCTTTTCAATCGCGGGCGCACATAACTCATAGCCTATCCGACACTGCACGGACGAATCCGTTTTGCTTATCCTCCGCGGTGCCGGAAAGACTGTCGCCAACAAGGGGGATTGGATCACTTTAATGTTCGGTCGAGCGATCGGTACTGAATCGCTTCGGCTACGTGGGAAGACTGGATATCCGGCGCGGCCTCGAGGTCGGCAATGGTGCGTGAGATTTTGAGTATTCGGTGGTAGGCGCGAGCGGACAACCCCAGCTTTTCTATAGCCTTTTCCAAGACATTCAGGGAATCGCGATCGAGCGGGCAAAACTTCTTCAATTGACGGGGGCTCATCTGAGCGTTGCAGTACAGGCCCGCTTGATCGAATCGCTCAAGTTGAATCTTCCGGGCACTATTGACTCGTTTTCTGATGGTCCGGGACGACTCACCTCCCGCGGTCCTTGTCAGGTCACGCCACCGCACGGCAGGAACCTCGACATGGATGTCGATCCGGTCGAGCAGCGGTCCGGATATTCTGCTCCAGTATCGGCGCACCATCTCAGGGGAGCATTTGCATTCATGTTTAGGATCCCCGCGATATCCGCACGGGCAAGGATTCATCGCCGCGATTAGCATGAATCGCGCGGGGAATGTCAGGGCCTGCTGAGCACGGGAAATGGTCACGTGACCGTTCTCGAGTGGCTGACGGAGGACTTCCAACACGTTCTTGCGAAACTCCGGAAGCTGTCCAGGAAGAGAACCCCGTTGTGTGCGAGCGATACCTCACCCGGTCGCGGAATCACGCCTCCCCCGATAAGTCCCGCGTCAGAAACCGTGTGATGAGGCGAGCGAAAAGGCCGCACGGTCATCAGCGACCCGTTGGCTCCGAGAAGCCCGACCGAAGAGTAGATCTTGGTGGTTTCAAGCGCTTCCTCGAACACCGGTTCGGGGAGTATGGTAGGAATTCTCTGCGAAATCATGGTCTTGCCGGAGCCGGGCGGGCCGATCATGAGCACGTTGTGACCGCCGGCAGCCGCGACTTCCACAGCCCTCTTCGCGTATTCTTGTCCTTTTATTTCTTGAAAATCAATAGGATAATCGCCAAGCCCTGCCGTCTGATCTTCCATGCTCACGCGGGTGGGTTCCAACGGCACTCGATTCATCAGAAAACCGGTGGTGGTCAGCAGGCTGGAAACACCCAAGACATCAATGCCTTCCACCACCGCGGCCTCACTCACATTGACCTCGGGGAGTATGAGTCCCTTAAAATCCCGCTCTCGGGCCGCCAGCGCCACGGACAACGCGCCTTTTACCGGTTTGACGCGGCCGTCAAGGGAAAGCTCGCCGATTACCGCGTAATCCTCGAGCTTCTCCGATGGAATGAGATCCAGCGCGGCAAGTATTCCGAGCGCGATGGGCAGATCAAATCCCGCGCCCTCCTTTTTCAATCCGGCCGGCGCGAGGTTTACGGTTATGCGTCGCGCGGGGAAGGGATAGCCGCTATTGATGATGGCGGACTTGACACGCGCG
>JARRRG010000338.1:0-3916 GCA_037380965.1 Deltaproteobacteria bacterium | reverse complement strand
CAACCAGGCGGTCTTGTGGAAGATTCCGTCCTTCTTGACGGAGTCCAGGTGGAGCCCGGAGCTCAGATTCGAAGGGCTATCGTGGACGAAGATGTGGTCATCCCGCCGAGGACCTTGATCGGATTCGATGCTGAGGAGGACAAAAAACGTTTCACCATCTCTCCCGGCGGCGTGGTTATCGTGCCGCGCGGAATCGCGCTCACGTAAAGACGCATGCCCGTGCAGAGGAGACGGTGGGTCTTGCCGGGGCCTCCACCGACGAGCGCAACGTCATGGAAGCGAACGGGCTTCCGATCGTCCGGATTTTCCGGGGACCGGTAGCCGAGATCAAGAGACTCGTGTGCAACAATCGACGGTCGCGGGGAGATGAGCGTTTCCGCGGCCGGCCTTCTGAACTCCAACTTCTCCTGTGTCGGGTGGCATTCGTCACCTGAGCATGTGCGAGGTACCGATGCCTGATGTGACCGTTCGCGGACGTCGGCTGGGTTATGGGGCCCAGCCTGCGGATTTTGATGGATCAGCGCTGACTGTCGTCTTCCTTCACGGGAGTGGGGGGAATCGCGAAGATTGGTCAGCACAATTGGAGGGGCTCTCGGATTCGGTCAACACGGTAGCCCTGGAGCTGCCGGGTCACGGCGCGTCGGAGCCTCCCGGTGAATCCTCGGTGGAAGCGTACGCTCGGTGGGTTGAAGACTTCGTGGGGGCGCTTGACCTCAAGAAGGTGGTGCTCGTGGGCTGCTCCCTGGGGAGCGCGATCACTCAATGGCTGGCGCTGTCCAGAGGGCCTTGGCTCAAGGCAATAGGATTGGTGGGCGCGGGGGCTCGTCTTAGAGTCCATCCAGACTTCCTGGAGGGATTAGGAACGGATAGCGAGAAGGCCTTGCGACTACTCGCAGATTTCGCACTTTCCCGCTCTCCCGACCCGTCTGTCCACCAGGCGATCATTGAAAAGTTTCAGAAATGCTCCGCGGAGTTGGTTCGTGGAGACTTGAGCGCGTGCGACGAATTTGACGTGATGAAGCGGATCGCGGAAATATCCCTTCCCACAAAGATTCTCGTCGGGGAAGAAGATCGGCTCACTCCGGTAAAATACTCCCATTTTCTGCACGATAACATTCCGGGCTCCCGGCTGGCCGTTATTCCGGGTGCAGGACATCTCGTCATGGTGGAGAAGCCCGAGGAATTCAATAACCACCTCCGGCATTTTCTCGCCAAACTGCCGGTGTGACGGGAGAGCCACCCCCTGGCGAATGCCGTCGGGTGACGTGACGCTCGAAAACTCCGGGCTCGCCTACCGGGAGGCCGATGGAGCATAGCCCGACAGCGCCGTCGGAACGGCGCCCGTACGGAGACGCTCGATCGCGTGGGGCCGCATGCGACGGGGTGGCTTGGATGGGAGATGAGTCTCCCCCTCCAAATCCACCAAAATCAAAAACGCTTCGCTGTGCCCCCGAACCCTCCGACGCGAAGCGACGGACAAGACTACCCCGGATTTTTATGCTTCGTTGTGCCTTTTCAGGCATGAGTGTTGGTATCAGCGAATAGTTTTGAGATCCGGTATATGCGCGGACCGCGTTCCCCAGGGAATCGGGCAGGACGCGCGGTCAGACGCCCACGACCTCCCGAAGCAGGTGAATATCGTCAAGCATCATACCCGCGCCACGGGCCACCGTGGAGAGCGGATCATCGGGCACGACAACGGGAACCCCGATTTCGCGGCGCACGCGAACGTCAAGGTTCTTGAGCAACGAGCCTCCCCCTGTGAGGACGATTCCGGTGTCGATGATATCCGCGGCGAGCTCCGGCGGGCACTGTTCAAGGGCCTGCTTGACATTGTCCACGATAGAATTCACCGAATCCATGATTGCGCGGGAAATGTCCGTTGAGCTCACGGTGATGGTCTTGGGAATCCCATCCATCAAGTCTCTCCCCTTGACGTCAACCTCCTCTTCACTGCCGTCGAGGTAGGCCCGACCGATCAATATCTTGATCTGTTCCGCGGTGGAGGGTCCGATGAGGATGCTATACTGCTTCCGAATGAAATTGAGTATGTCCATGTCCAGCGTGTCGCCGGCCGTTTTGATCGAATTGCTGTACACCACGCCGGTCAACGAGATGATTGCCACTTCGGTGGTGCCGCCTCCGATATCAACAATCATGTTGCTCATCGGTTCGGTGACCGGTAAGCCGGCGCCCATTGCTGCGGCCATGGCCTCATCCACGATGAATACTTCATGTGCGCCCGCGTTCAGCGTGGAATCCCTTACCGCCCTTCGTTCCACGGGAGTAACGCCGGACGGCACCGAAATAATGACCCGAGGTCTGACAAAAGATTTTCGATGGTGGACCTTCCGGATAAAGTACTTGAGCATGAGGCTGGCGATCTCGAAGTTGGCGATCACGCCCTCCCTCAGGGGGCGAAACACTTCGATGGAAGCCGGGACGCGCCCAATCATCCTTTTGGCGTCTTCACCGACCCAGACCTCGGAGGTGCGTCGGTCTTTCCGGCGTATCGCGACAACTGACGGCTCGTTGAGCACGATGCCCTTACCCTTGGAGTACACAAGAGTATTAGCCGTGCCCAGATCGATGGCGAGATCCTTTGATACCCTGGATGCTATGAAATCAAAAAGCATGGGTGTCTTCTAAAGAGAAGTACCGACTGCATTTTACGATAAGGCTTCGGAATCACGAACGGTTCTGAGATAGTGGACAGAGGGCTGATAGCGCTCCCCACCGACGCGCTCCATTCCTGAATCCCTTTGCATGACATGCATGGGACCACTTCCTCGCCCCTCAACCTGACCCGGCTCGAGCACCCCTGGCTTGCGGATCGGCGGTATTCCCTCGAGGAATGCTTTTGCAGAGCACATCCGGCCGGGCAAGGGACGCCCCTTCGCCTCACGTCCGGCCTCGCGCATCTCATCCGACACACGAGTCACCTGCACTCGACCCGGCCGGGAAAACGTGCCCCGGGCCGATGCGGTTGGTGACGGCTATCGTGCAGAACGTGCCCTCCCCATGCACGACCGACCTGAGTGTCTGGCATATCGGCGAGAGCTCAGATTTTTACCTCGATGATGGAATTCTTCTTCAGTTCCTTGATCCACTCCTTCATTCGATCCCGACTTCTTTTCGTCTTCAAAATCGCGTAAACCTTTGCACGTACCTTTTCATACGCCTTTTCTTCTTCGGGAGTGAGAATTCCAAGGTTTTTTCCCGGATTCTTCTTCGAGTTCACCTGCTTGGAAACCGGTTCGTTGTTGTTGGGCAGTTGTGGCTTCGCACCGGCGCGGTTTCCGGTTTCCTTCCGTCCTTGAGCAACCCGTTTCTCGAAGGTCTGCTTCCACTTCTTTTCGAGCTGCTTGCGGACTCTTTCAGGAATGCGGATCCGCTTCACTTTCCTCCCCTTGGCTTCCGCGAGATAGAAGATGAATACGGCAGAAGGGGTTTTCAATGGCGGTGTTATGTCCCCCACCTTCATCCGCTGCACGATTTTTTGCACACTGGGGCGCAAATCTCTGTATCGCATGAAGCCGAGGTCTCCTCCGCTCGTTGCGAGGGGGTCCTGAGAATATCGCTTGGCGAGCCGGCTGAAGTCTCGTCCCGTGATTGTTTCCTGATAGATTCGGTTGGCCTTGGCCACGATTGCCGCGCGCCTTTTACGGCTGGCCCCGGCGGGGATCTTCAGGGTGATCTGTCGGAGCCTTACCCGGCCTCCCACGAGGAGTTCCTGATGGGTAGGGATCTCGGGCTTGACTTGCTGCTTGGGAGGGGCGGGCGGTCTCAAGCTTTGGACAAGAGTCTGAAATTGCTCGTCGATCTTGTCCCGATTTTTCTTGAAATACTTTTGCGCATCCGCTTCGCCGAGGGTCACCTTGAGCGTGACTTCATTACCGATCAGCTTTCTCAGTCT
>JARRRG010000337.1:0-6621 GCA_037380965.1 Deltaproteobacteria bacterium | reverse complement strand
GATCTACAAAGACAAGAAGAATTTTTTTGCCCAGTTCGGCATCAGCGGCTCCGACTACTTGAACCTCTATCCCGAGTTCATTGTCTCTCAATCCGCGAGACAAGCCTTCGACCGGAACCGCAACGCGGCAATCGCGGGGCGGAAGCTGGCCCGGCGATTCGGATGGAAAATCGGCGATGTCATTACCCTGCAGGGCACGATCTTTCCCGTCAATATGGAACTGGTGCTCAAGGGTATTTACCGGGGGGCACGCAAGAACGTTGATGAGACCGCATTCTTTTTTCGGTACGATTACCTGAACGAATTGCTCAAGGGCGCTCAATCGAGCGTGGCAGACCGAGTGGGGTGGTTTGTTGTTCGCATACGCGACCCGCGGAATGCCGCGGCAATCTCGCAGGCGATCGACGCGGTGTTCCAAAATTCTCTCGCCGAAACCCTTACAGAGACCGAAAAGGCATTCCAGCTCGGGTTCGTGGCCATGACCGACGCTATCGTGGTATCGATCCAGGTCATATCCTTTGTCGTTCATGACCGCGCGGGAACGGTCCTCCGAATACGCGGTGCTCAAGACCCTCGGATTCAGAGGAGGGTTCCTGTACCTCCTGATTTCGGGGGAATCGGTGACCATCGCAATGGTAGGAGGTATCATCGGAACAATCGCAAGCTTTCCCGGCAGCCGATTTTTTCATTGGCAATTGGAGACATTCCTCCCCATCTTCGAGGTGGCGCCTTCCACACTCTTCATCGCCCTGACCGCTTCGTTCCTCGTGGGAGTGCTGGCCGCTCTACCGCCGGCCCTGCGGGTCATTCACATTCCTATTGCCGAGGGATTGAGCCACGTCGGATGATCCCGACCGGCCGCGCTTCCCCGTCTCATGAGTGACAGCCGAGTTCGCGTCGTCCGGTGGTATCCAGATCCGAGCGCGCAGGATGAAGAGGTACGCGGGGAGAGAAAGAAAAAACGTCAACATAAAGTATTGCGTATAGCCCATATGGTGGGTGGCCCATCCGCTTATCGCGCCGGCAAGGATGCCGCAGATTCGGAAGAGCGCGGAGAGTATCGCGTACTGCGTGGCGGAGAATTCCTTCTTGCAGATGCTCATGAGAAAAGCCAGGAAGGCCGCGGTGCCGAGGCCGCCGCAGAATGACTCGACAACGGAGGCCACGTAGATCGCCGAGTGCCCCGTACCGGGATGGGCCGCGACCCATGCATAGGAAAGATTGCTCACAGACTGCCATAATCCGAGAAACCACAGTCCGTGAAAAATGCCGAAACGAACCATGAATAGGCCGCCGGCAAGCCCCCCGGCAATACTTGCCGCGATGCCGAATGTCCCGGTGATCAGTCCGATCTCGGTCGTGGTAAGGCCCTGATCCAGCCAAAAGGGCCGCACCATGGGGCCCATGGACATGTCTCCAAGTTTGTACAGAAGGATAAACGCAGCCACCTGAATCACACCGGGGCGACTCAGAAAATCCCGTACCGGTGCCATCAGCGAAATGAGCGAGAATTGGGGACGTGTGACTTCAATCTTGGGGAGTCTCAGGGAAATGACCGCGCATAGGGCCAGTATGCCCGCCGCGGCCAGGTACGTGAACCGCCACCCCATCCATCCACCCAATGCCACGAACAGCCCGCCCGCGACGACGAGAGCCACCCGGTAGGCAGCCTGCCTGAATCCGTTGGCAATGCCCATCTCCGAGGACCGCAGCAGTTCGATGGAGTACGCATCGATCGCGATGTCCTGGGTGGCGGACACTATGGCCAACGCCGCGATGCAGCCCCAAAGCAGTAACGTCGGACTCGCGGGGTCCAGAGGAAGGAGCAGCACTATGAGTCCCGCCATGGAGAGCTGCGCGCACGTAATCCACTGTCGCCGCGTTCCAAGGAAGTCTACCGCGGGCGCCCAGAGGAATTTCAGTGCGTACGGAAGGGTGAGCAGTGAGAAGAGCCCCACATGCACAAGGGACATGCCGTGGATGCGGAAATAGACAGGAAGGGTCTGCTCGATAATTCCGAAGGGGAATCCTTCGGCAAAATACAGGATAGAAATGACAAGGAGTTTTTTCTTTAACCTCAAACCGCCACCCAAGGCTCCCTGGTGGAGAAGCGCCTCCAGCCACGAGTAGGGGGATCATACAGGATTCCTGAAAAAAGGGAACAGGCTTCTTTCCGTCAACTCCGTCAAAGTTGACCCGCGAGGGACACGAACCCTGATTCACCGAGAAATCATACCGTCCCGATTCACCTTGCCGGCCGAATGGGGTATAATCGCTTCTCGGAGATACATGGCATGGCGGCCAATGACAGAAGCACTCCGGTGGACGCAAAAGAGGCAATCGCGTGCGTCAAGGGTCCGATGTCGAATGAGGAGATAATGGCGCGGTTCAAAATTTCCCCTCTCGGCTACATGGACCTGCTCACGCAGCTCTTGAAACACAAGTTGATCTCGGAGGATGACCTCGCAAGGCGGGGTATTCGCGTGAGCTATCGGCCAAGGAAGGCTGAGCCGGAAGCTCCACAGATGGTGGCCGACACCTCTGACCTCGAAGATGAGTCTTTCTTGGACACGGCAACTCTCACGGACATCCTTACCTTCAAGCCCGATACCGAGCCACCGCCCCCGAAGCAACCGGCCCCCAAGCCCCGCCAACCCGTGGAAGAAGAGCCCAATGAGTCGAAAAAGAAAGGCCGGTTCAGGTTGAGCGGGTTTTTCAGAAAGTCCCGGTGACGATCCCGCGTCTTCTCAATTCCTTTTCCATCCGGCCTTGCCGGGCTCATTACCGTCCTAAGAATCTATTTGCTTTCCGGTTCGATAGGCCAGGGCTTGTGCGGTTGCGATGAGCTTATCATCCTGCACGTCTCGCACCTCGCAGAGATAGGATGAGGTCCGATTCGACTTGTGTGCTTCCGTCGCTCGGGCCTCGAGAAGCGCGTCGCCGCTCGGAGCCGTCACAAAGGTGATACTCACGTTCAGCGCCACCGAAAGCACGCCGTGCGAGTTGCATGCGAGTTGGAAGGCTTCGTCGATCAGCGAGAAGAGCGCGCCGCCGTGGGTAGATCCGAAGACGTTTTCCAGGTCGGGACTCACCCGCATTCTGACCGCAGCTTTGCCCTTCCCCACCTGCACTGCCTCCATTTTGAGCAGCCGGGCATAGGGTTCGGTCCGGGATCGCTGTTTCAGCGCATCATGAAGCTTCTCGTTCATCGTTCCTCGTTTTCAGCATGAACCGCGCAAGTGGTTTCTTGAGGACCTGTGGAGCCAGGAGGCCCAGTGACATCAAGACCTTGGCTAGATCCTCGACCGGCATGTCCAGGTGCTCGACATCACGGACCGGCACAAGCATGTTGAAGCCGGTGGCCGGTATAGGAGAGTTTGGAATGAACACCAGGAGATGCTCTACCCCGTCGTTCAGGACATACCGCTCGCTCGACGTGAGCAGCGCGAGCATCTTCACATCGCCGAGGCTGATCTGGACGATCCCCCCAAATCTGTCAAGCCCGCCCTCGTGCTTCTGTCCCAGGAGCGCAACCACCTGTCCGACCGCGGTGTAGATTTTTCCAAAGAGCGGGATCCTTGCAAAGGTGGCGTCAATCGCCTTGTGGATCCGGCCAACCGTCGCTCGTGTCACAAGAAAGCCGAGCACAATAATCAGAAGGACCACCACCAGATAGCCCCCGACAATACCCGGATACTGTTTCAACCCGCTGAAAGTCACGAGGAACGTGCCAAACGAACTGCTCGGCCCTATGTAAGCATCGGCTAGTCTCACGATCCAACTGATCACGAGCACTGTCACCACCAGGGGCAGCAGAGCTGCCATCCCGGTGAGAAAGAACCGTACCAGCGTGCTGAAGAATGTTTTCATGGCCCTTATCCCCCAGCTCTTCTCATCGCGACCCGGCAGGGCCTGGAACACCGAACTCCGTCCGAGCCCGATGGGGGGTTACTCTCTCGGAATCAAAGCGCGAATCTGCAAGATCGGGTAGCGAACGGAAGGAGAATTCTCCGTTGAAGCTACCACTCGCGTTTCCAATGCGCTATAATAAAACCTCTTTTCCTCAAAACCCCGACAGGAAACGGCAAGGATTCACCCGATAAGCCCGTCTGCGGGGTTTTTCGTCTTTCAGGCCCCCTTATCGCCCGTGCGGCTCTCGCCGCCTGTGAACAAGAGCTCGCACCTGACAATACGAACGTATCTTGGGCCGCGCAATCGAGAATTGTCAACGGAAGTCGGAAGTGGTGAGATTCCCCCCGGACCGGGTGCTCATTCCCTCGCGGCCCATCACTCTCCCTGTCGGGAGGACGGGGATGGTTACCGACGATACATCGGGGTTCCGCACCGGACCGCGAATCTTGCGCCCGGGCCTGCTCCCTCCGTTGAACATGCTTACGTATACGGTCACGAGAAGGAGAACAATGAGACCTATCCCGAGCAGTATCATGATCCGGTCGCGGTCGGTGCGCACGGTAGGAGGTGTCACGGGCTTTCTCTTGGCGGTCGATCCACCCATCGTCAAATCCCCTGGTTTCACGGTGAGTGAAGTATACCGCAAGTTGAGACACCTGTCACATTTGCGGCTGCCGGTCGGCGATCACCCCGTGCGGCTTTCGGGAGCATTCACGCGCGGGGCAGTGGAACGGGCATCGGTACGGTTCGAAGAGTGAAACGGACGCGCCAACGGTTCGCGGGTTCTTTCCGGTCACGCAGCCGGTGAGGGATTCCCGATAAAGCCCGGAGAGCGTCGTTCGCGCAATCCGCAACCGATGTCGGAACCGGTCACACGCGAGAGCTGATCTCATGTTCCAATTGCACGTCGCGGGGAACGATTTGCAATTCGGGCGGTAGCTGCGTACAATAACAAAAGTACCTGCCAAATGCGTGTGATTGGTGCTTCCGGTGCCCAGAACCGAATGAGGAGGACAGTATGGACGCGGAATCTTTTGCTAGAGAAAAGATCACCTGGCTTGGGCATGCGAGCTTCAGAATCGACGGAGATAAAGCCACGATCTACATCGATCCCTGGAAGCTCAAGAGTGCAGTTCCTGCCGATATCATCCTCATCACGCACAGCCATTACGATCACCTTTCCGAACCGGACGTTGCGAAAATTCGCAAACCCTCGACCATTATCGCTGGCCCCGCGGATTGCAAGGTCGGTTTCGGGGACGCGTTCAAAGAGATTTCACCCGGCGAGACTCATACCTTCGGTGAGATCACGGTGGAAACGGTGCCCGCGTACAATACGGACAAGCAGTTCCATCCGAAAGCGAACAACTGGGTCGGGTACATTGTGACCGTGGATGGTGTACGTGTGTATCATAGCGGCGACACGGATGTGATCCCCGAAATGGAGGAGATCAACGCTGACGTGGCCCTTCTTCCGGTCGGCGGCACGTATACGATGACCGCGCGGCAAGCCGCGGAGGCAGTGGCAAAGATAGCTCCCAAAGTGGCTATCCCCATGCACTGTGGAGACATCGTCGGCACGATGAAAGACCGGAATGCGTTCAGCGGCGCGGCCCACTCCCCGGTGGTCATTCTCGATCCTCCTGCGTGACGATAGAAGGGAACGTTTTTCTCACATGGATCCTGACGCAGACGCGAAATCCGCAGGCACGGTACGGGTACGCTTCGCTCCCTCCCCCACCGGGTACCTTCATCTCGGGGGAGCCCGCACCGCGCTCTATAATTGGCTGTGGGCCAGGCGAAATCACGGTGTGTTCGTTCTCAGGATCGAGGACACCGATCTCGAACGCTCCACTGAAGGCGCGGTCCAGGAAATTCTGGACGGCCTGAGATGGCTCGGCCTCGACTGGGACGAAGGCCCCTTCTTTCAGACCCAGAACCTGAGCAAACACGTGGAAGCGGCCCAAACCCTTCTCGAGACAGGCGCCGCGTACCGATGCTTCTGCACGCGGGAAGAACTGGAGGAACAGAGGAAGGAGGCCGAGAGCAAACGGGTCGCGTTCATGTATGACGGCCGGTGCCGGAACCTCTCCTCCGAAGAGACCGCGGAAAAGATGAAGCGAGGGGTACCCTTTGTCATCCGATTTCGCGTGCCTCGGGACCCTGTTTCATCGGTCGCCTTTGAGGACGCTGTTTACGGCCGCGTCGAAAAGAAGTGCCGGGACATAGAGGACTTCGTCATCGTCCGGTCGGACGGGAGGCCGCTCTATATACTGAGCAACGCGGTCGATGACACGCGGGATCGAATCACGCACGTCATCCGCGGAGCAGACGGCATTGCCAACACCCCCAAGCAGATCCTCTTGTACAAAGCCCTCGGCATTTCTCCTCCCATCTTCGCTCACATGCCCCTTACCCTTGACAGCAAAAAGGCGAAACTCTCCAAGCGACGTCATGGTGAGGTCGTAACCGTCTCATATTACCGGCGCCGGGGTTTTAGCCCCTGGGCGCTATGCAACTTCATGGCGCTGCTGGGCTGGGCCACGACGGACGGACGCGAGTTCTTCACGCGGGAGGAGCTGATCAGGGCCTTTGATCTGTCGAGGATCAACCGGGCCAATTCCATCTTCAACTATGTTCCCGGCGATCCCAAGAATTGGACCGATCCCAAGGCAATTCACTTCAACGCGACCTATATTCGTACCATGC
>JARRRG010000336.1:0-3933 GCA_037380965.1 Deltaproteobacteria bacterium | reverse complement strand
GTTTCTTGGCCCGGGGATCGATGACCGTCGCGGAGGTTATGATCAATCCTGCCCCTCCCTTGGCCCGTTCCACATAGTAATCCACAAGCTGGTCGGTCACTCGCCCGTCAGGATCGGCGAAATTGTGATTCATCGGTGCCATGACCACTCGATTGCGAAACTGAGTGGTCTTGATCTGCAGGGGTTGGAAGAGATGGGTAAATTTGCTCATTCTCATACTCCACTATCTGGCTTTGCTGGACGACATCTCGGAATCGGCTGCCGGACCTTATTCTCCGCGGTCCGGGCGGACGTCACCAAACAAGGCTTGCCCGCTTCCCTGTTATCCGCTGGCTCCCTGTCTTATGGGGGGCGCAGTGATGGCGGGTCGCCCTTAGTGAAAAAGTGACTCCGGGACGTAGACCATGCCTTCCATAATTCTTCTCGAGGTCCTGGCAAAAGCAGCCTTTTTCAGATGGAAACCGTCTGCTGTTTTTCCCACCTCCACCTCGATGGAGATGACACCGCTGGGATGGCCGATGCGGACGATGTTGGTTTCGAATGCTTTCTTCGCGGTAACCGAATTGACGACTGTGCCCTCGATCATGGCCGCGGTGCCGGTGCAGACGGTGCCGGTGCCCGCGTAGAGCTTGTGCATCTCCTGCATGTAAAAGCCCCTCGAGACCAGATCCACGTCCTCCGCCTTGACCTGAGCGCCGTCGGTGAAGGCCGTATAATCGCTGGGCGAACTGACAAACGCGAGCATGGGTATGGCCGGGCACGCCATGCGTGCCTTCTCCGCGCTGTCGACCATGCCAATCATCTGCGCGGCGATCCCGCGGATCAGCTCGATTTTGTCGAGCGCGGCGAGCACCTTCGGATCCAGAGGGCCTTCCGTCCCCGTGAAGCCCAGATCTTCGGCTCTGAAAAAGACCAGGGGATTGGCCGCGTCAACGATGGAGATCTCGATCTCGCCGATGGAAGGAATGGTGATCTTGTCCACGGGGTTACCGGTGGGCAGAAGCTTTCCGCTGACTGCACCGGCCGTTTCGCAATAGTCGAGCAGAATTTTGCTGGCCGTGCCCGGGACACCATCGATACGGAAATCACCCACGTATCGGGTCGTGTTCTCGAGGGTTGGCACAAAGGCCTTGAGGATTTTATCCGTGTTGGTGTTGTATATCCTGACTACGGTCTCCGAGCCGGTGGCCTTGACCAATCCTTCGTCGACAGCGAACGGTCCAACACCCGACGAGATGTTGCCGCAATTCCCGCTGAAGTCAATGATGGGTTCAAAGAGATCCACCGCGCCGAAGGTGTAATCGACGTCCGCATCGGGTCTGTCGGATGGCGCAATGACGGCCACTTTGCTCGTTAAGGGTTCAGCACCGCCCAGGCCATCGATCTGTCTTCGGTCCGGGCTGCCGAAAATCGACAGGATGACTTTTGTCCGGAGGGCCTCATCTTGCGGGAGGTCCCTGCTATGAAGGTAAATACCCTTGCTCGTGCCGCCGCGCTGAATGACACAGGGTATTTTCCTGAATTCAACTGCCATAATAGTTCCTCCAGAGCTTTTGACGCGATGGCTCACGGTTCTGATGAGCCGCTTGTTCAGAGCCTCCTCGCCGCCCGTGCGCAGGTTGACGCGGGACGCATCAGGCGGCGGAAGGCCGGGAATCCATCACGGCTGATTCTGAGGCGCGTCTGCCTCTTCAGTGCTTCAGCGGAGCAGATCCCCCACTTCGGCGATGTTATCCAAGGTGTCAATTTTCAAAATCTTGTCAACAACCCGTTCCCGCCTATCCCGATCATAGAACTTTTCTGTCAGCAGGTTGAATTTGTCCACGATTTCCTCGATTGTGGCCGGGTTTTCCGGGTCGCCCTTGGGAAAATCCACGTGCGCTTCGTACGTCTTGCCATCCTTCATTGTGGCGATGACCGTCGCTGGATAGGCTTTCGGATAGAACTTTTCCGCTTCCGGGTCCAGTTCCCAGGAAATTTTGTCGATAAGGCTCAGGACTTCAGGATCGCGCAGAACCTCTTCCTTGAATTCTTCGATGCCGGTTCTGTTCTTCACGAGGGCTACGGCGACGGTGTAGGGCAGGCTGAACTTGGCGTCAACGTGAGTCACCGGCCGCACCTTGGGTTCCCGCGGCGTGGCCAGGACCCTGATGGTAAAGTCGCCCACCTTCGTGAGAATCTTTTCGACATCTTTGGCCCGAACACCCTGCTGGTACAGATCCAGAGCACAATCCGCGAGCGGCGCGCCAAATCGGCAACAGGCATGGACCTTGATGCTGGTCTCATCCATCTCCCATTTCTGGCCAAGGGTCCCGGTGATGCGCGAATAGTCGTAAATGTCCTGGAAGGAATAGGCCCGGATAAAACCGTCAGGGCCGTCAAAGATGGTCCGAGCTCCAATGTAGTTCTTCTGAGCCAGTCTTGCGGCGAGCACCCCCATCATGGCCGGATGCCCCGCTTGCAGCGGTTTCTGCCATGAGCCTTCGGTCCGCCATTCCAGGAGCCCCGCGGCAAAGCTGCCCGCCAGACCCAGGGCATAGGTGGTCTGCTTGGTGTCGAGGCCCAGGATCGCGGCGCACGCGGCCGCCGAGCCGAAAACGCCGCACGTGCCGGTCGGATGAAATCCCTGGTAATAGGTTTTCCCCTGGAAAGACTCACCGACCCGTATCATGACCTCGAGCCCGAGAATCAGCGCACGCACGAAATCCTTGCCGCTCGCGCCGATCTTTTCGCCCAGGGCGAACACACCGGGCATAACCGCGACCGTCGGGTGCATGGTGCCCTCGCGGTGGTCGTCGTCGAAGTCGAACGCGTGGCCCATTGTGCCGTTGGCGAGCGCGGCATTCATGCACGAGGTCTTGAAACCGTGAGCGAACACCGAGCTGTTCTCGTTTCCCCCTTCCGACTTGACGAAATCGATAAGGTCCAGGAGCTGATGCTCCCTGGACGCCCCGACCGTGCAGCCCACGAGATCGACGACATAATGCTTCAGGTGCTCGGTGATTGCCGGCGGCAAGTCTTCGTACTTCTGGCTGGTGATGAACTCAGCGACTATTTCAGCGAGTGTCTTGTCTTTCTTTGCTTCGGCCATGTTTCTCCTCCTGAGGCCCATGCACGCGGACCTCTATGTCAGTCAAGTATTTCCAGTGTTCCCTTTTCACCGTCGATGCGTATCCGATCGCCGGTTGCAAGCAGTTTGAGCGGGTCTTCGGCCAGTGAATCAATCGTGGGTATTTCACTCATGATGACGGCTCCAACGAGAATCGTATCGGCCTTGCTCACGACAATTGCCTTGGGACCCAGGCCCGACCTGGCCAACCGTATGATGATCCACATGCCGCCTGCGGAACCCTTGAGCGAGGGCAAAACAAGGACTTGCCCCGCCACGGATCGGCCGTGCAGTTCATGGTCAACCTCGGTGATGACGCCCGTCTCGGGATCGACACCTCCGAGAAAAGAGACGCCTTGTTTGGTGACCAGTGCCTGGCCTTCGGCCAGACCGGGACAGATACTTCGGCCCTGATAGATACTGGACATGTCAACCCCTCCATTCCCCGGTGACCGCGGCTTCCAGGCATTGTTTCGTATCGCCGAACCTGACGCCGATGCCGAATCCTGACACATAAAACTGAGCCTTGGCTGAATCGGTTGCCATGGTGTGAAAGCCCATCTCCTTTACCGGGGCCAGGACCATGCAGGTATCGATCACGACCTTGGCGCCCGCATCCTCAATCTTTTGAATCTCGCCGCTGCGCGCGGCCATGTCGCGCACGGTCTCCGACGTGCACACCCATGTCTCGACATTCTTCAACCGACATCGCCGAACTGACCGCGACCGAGCTGCTGCAGCTGTTCCGGGAACGCAAGCTGTCGCCCGTGGAAGCGGCCGAAGCGGCGCTTGCACGCATCCGAACCGGCAACGAAACCGTCAAC
>JARRRG010000335.1:0-5315 GCA_037380965.1 Deltaproteobacteria bacterium | reverse complement strand
ATCGCGGGCGCGGGATTGAATTGTCCGTGTGTGGTGAGCGTGTGGTAGATCCAGTTGACGTCGAAAGCAAAGAAGCTCAGGCCGAAAACCGCCCCGAACAGGAAGGCGAGAGGCGGCCGCGGAGCCCTCTCCAGCGCCCAAAAGAAGGGGATGAAGGATACCCACGCAAGGAGATCGAGGCGAGCCGGCGGAAAGGTGAGGGAAAGCAGAGCTCCGCCTGCGGCTGCAGCGAGGAAAGAAGCTATCATGGATTCGATGTGGAATGGGTCACGGAACCCCCCTCATCCTCGGAGGGCGCCCGCGTGACCAAAACACGGGTGATCCTCTTCTTATCACCTCCGTGAATGCGTATTGAGAGACTGTCATGGTCGATCTCCTCGCCACGTACCGGCACTCTGCCCATGGCGTGGATGATGAATCCCCCCAGGGTATCGTATCCTCCCCTGGGAAGGGCAACGCCGAAATGCTCTTCGAAATCGTCAAGCCCCACCCGAGCGCTCACCAGCACCGAACCGTCCTCCTGGGCGACGAACGGCTCTTCTTCCACATCGTGCTCGTCGCGAATCTCGCCGACGATTTCCTCCACAATATCTTCGACGGTGACGATGCCGGATGTGCCGCCGTACTCATCAACAATCACGGCAAGATGTGACGATCTGGTACGGAGCTCGTTGAGCAAATCCTTGATCCGCTTGGTCTCCGGGACAAAGAAGGGCTCTCGGCAGAGTCCCTCGAGGTTGAAGTCCTTTTTGTCTTCCAACCAGAGGGGCAAGAGGTCCTTGGCATTCAGAATGCCAACGATCTGATCGACGTTCTGTTTGTACACGGGAACGCGGGAATGGCCTGATTCAATAATGGTTCGGAGAATTTGGTCTTTGTCGGCGTCAAGGGGAAGGGCCACCAGGTGGGTGCGGGGAATCATGATCTCGCGGGCCATGGTTTGTTTGAGATCGAAGATACCTTCGATCATTTCCCCCTCTTCTTCGTCAATCAGGCCACGCTCTTCACTCTCGTCGATGACTTGCTGGAGTTCTCTCGGGCGCCGTTCAAGCCTCAGCTTTCTTTTTAGCCACCGCCACAGGGATCCGCTACTGTCAGACTGCGATTCGTCCAAAGAGAAGAACACCCCCTGTTGGGTTATTAGAATTGGTCGCCTGTCCGTCAGAATCCGATGATTTCGGCACATCCATAGATCATTGTTCCTCAAATAGCAACAGGGAGAGAAACTGTCAAGAATTTAACCTCTTTCTTCGACCTGCGGTTTCGCGTGAATGCTTGGTGCCGACTCTTAAGCTATGATCTGAGACTTTACCCGCAACCGCTTAACCTTCCCATAATTTGTTTATTTCTTGACACCGCGCGCGGTCCGTGTTACCGAGCCCGCGGTCCGTGTTACCGAGCCTGGCATCGACTCACTGGGATTGAACTGTTTGTTGTAGTAGTAGGAGGAAGTATTGGGTTTTGTTCGTCTAGTGGGTTGGTTCCTCATTCTCGTTGCCGGCGCCGGGGGCTTGTTGATCCCGGCCGCGGCAATGCCGTCGGACTCACCGCGCGGGCTCAATTCACACGGTTATTGGTTCGGCGCTCAGGCAAATCTCAACTCCCGCGAGCTGCTCGATCGGAGTTTTCCTTCCCTTGCACCGGTCATCCCCGTGTTTGCAATCCAGGAGGACTACCGGGTGAAACTAGCCTATGGGAGCACCTTCGGCACATTGAGCAAACTGGATTACGTTACCATTGAGGTAAGCAGCCCGCTCACCCGCTATTCAGCGGTTACCTCGTACGGTTCGACAGTGGGCGAAGTTCAGTTGGCCTTCCTGGCTTCCCATGTGCACTATCACGCCAGAAAAATCGAGCGTCTCAGGCGCCTGGATTTCCACGACGGGTACGAGCTCGCGTTTCTTCCCAAGGGGCGGTTCACCCTACCGTTCGACCCCATGGGCCTGGTGCCGTACCTTGAAAGTGGCGCAGGAATGAGCTACGTTTCCGAGACGTACTGCAATTCAGGCTCCCGGTTTAATTGGTCATTGCTCGCGGGCATCGGACTCGAACGGGTCCTGCCGGGCCGCACGGTCTTGTCCATGGGATTGCAGTGGAGACATCTCTCCAACGGGAACATGTGGGGTAAGGGCGACGAGCTCCACAATTCCAATTCCGGAACAGACATGCTCCAGGCCCTGGCGGCTCTCGTTCAGCGGTTCTGACGCAATCCATGCGGGGGTCGGTAACGGGATCCTCCCGGGGCGCGGCATGTCGTTTGCCCTTCCAGGTTATTCCGTTTGCCTGAAAGGCATGGGGAGAACAACAACATCGTCGACGGCACCGAATGCAACTCACGCGGAAGGTGTGGAATGGGTCTCTACAGGGTGACGCGATGCGCGTTCTTCGCGGCGACAATGGTGGCCATTTCCGTAATGGTTGTCGGATTGGCGCATTCCTTAACATGCGAAGAATGTCAGAAGATCGAAAAGGATGTGAAGGCGGCTCAAAAGGAACTCTCCGAAAAGGCCAATGAGCTCAAAGCCGCGTTCGACAATAAGCAGTATGCCACGGTCACCGAAGTGCGGAACAGGATGAATGAATTACGATTGAAGCTGCTTGAATTGAGAAAGCAAACCGCACCGTGCCGGGACGCGTGTAAACCGGATGTGGTAAAGGCCGCGGAATGTCGGAAAATCGAGGTGGAAATAGGAAAATTGGATTCGGAAGGATCCCAGTCCGCGGACCGGATCAAACAAGTGGATGACCTCTATCGAGATCTTGCCCGCTGTCATGACGAATTGAGACGCTTGCTCGGACGTTCCGAATAGTCCCCTCTTCTTTCCCACGCACGAGGCTGCGCGTTAAGATCCATACCTCGGGTCGTCTGACCGAAGACACAGTCCCGTTATTTCCTAGCCGGTGGGATCGCCAGCGATTCGCAAGCTCAGAGAGTCCGGCCCGATCACAATTCGGTATCCTCCGGCGGCACCGCCAGGCCGTGTCCGGGAAGGTAAGGAATGGGAGCCACCGGAAACCCCTTTATCCATCGATATCCACAGCGCAGCACCGTTTTTACCGGAGCGGATAAGAGATATTGGTTGGGGTCGGTCTCGAGCGCCTCTGCTTCCAGCATTGAGGGAATGATCTTGATGCAGTGCCCCTGATCGGGCTCGTACGCGTAGAATGGGCGAAGCTCGTCGGGAATCACGCCGGGGTAATCGTCAATGGTCCCCGCGCTCGGCTTGGGCGCCTCGACACCCGCGCTGACCTCGATAATCTCCCAGAGATTCTCCTTCGGGTATGATTGAGCGCAGAAGCCTCTCACGGCACGATCAAATTCGACGTCGGTCCACGGTTTGGCCTTGTCCAGCAGATCCGGAAGCGATCGAAAAAATTTCTGGAAGCTGTTCTCCGTGTCAACCGAGAATTCCTTTCCTGCCTCACCGTAGAAATGCAGCGGCAGCGTATCCTGCTCCGACATGCGCCGGAAACGCTCCGCCCCGCCACTCGAATGGTAGTTCCACCACACGTCGAACAGCTCTTTCACCTCCCTGCCCAGCTTGAGCATGGTGAGCACGAGGAGAACATCGTTGAATCGAATAAGGCCGGCCCGCTGCCGAATTCCGAGATCCCCGTTGTGCCGAAGAGAGCCGGAAGCGGAGCGGAGGAATAGCCCGACCTCCCTCTCTTCTCCCGGACCGGGCGCGAAGATCCCTTCGATGCTCTGGCCAGGCTGCAGCCGAATCTTTCTTGGATCGACTAATTCCATGTGCTACGCTCCTCTTGTATGCTTTGTAGCAAAAAGATTTCAGAGGGTCTAGTCCATTTTGGCGGCGCTTGACTGTCTTACTTCCACGAGATTGCAGCGGATTGAGGCGCTACACCTGACCATTGGCCGATCAGCGAAGCTTTTTCCCCTGCCTGATATCACTGGTGACGGAATCGAGAGCATGCGTGGACTGTCCTAGTACCAGGGTGGTCGGAAGTCCGTGGATATGCCTGGATGATGATACCGGAAGGCCGACCGCCGGCCGCGGACAATACTTAGAGTCAAACGAAAGGACTTGACCGTAAGCCTTGAAATTGATAAATACTTTTTTGGTAAAGGAGATACATAATGGCAGATGATCGCACCATCTGTGTCATGTGCGCGTGGAGAGCGACATGCAATAAGAAATTCTCGATGGATGGGGCGACTACGACCCGATGTCCCGATTACACGAGGGACCTCACCCTGAAAGAGACGGATTCCGACAACAAAAGGAGTCAAGAGGAAGATTCAAAAAGGGATCGATCCTGACGTCGGCCCTATTCACGTAAACTGCACACAGGCAAGAGCAGGAGAGAGAACGACCCGGCTCTTCTCCTCGGCCGACGGGGATCGACGCGGGAAGTTTTTTTCATAGTGGGAAAAGGATGGTTCTTCCATGGATTTGAAGCGGAAATGAAAGAGGTTATCAGAGAGCTGGTCAGAGAGGCTCTTTCCAGCGCGACCCGGCGAGGAATGATCGCGCTGGGGGACGTGGAGTCTCTCCCGATTGAAGTGACACGGTCGAAAGAACCGAAATTCGGCGATTACACCACAAACGCGGCAATGGTGATGGCGTCTCGTGCAGGGCTCAAGCCGCGCGATCTCGCCGCGATCATCACGGAGAATGTGCCGGACAACCGGGCCGTGCTCGAGAAGTCGGAGATTGCCGGCCCCGGATTCATCAATTTCTTTTTGGCCCCGCGCGTGTGGACCGATGCGCTCCACCGCATCCACGAAGCCGGGGAGCGATACGGTCACGCGGAAGCAGCGCAACAGGCCAGGATTCTCCTCGAATTCGTGAGCGCGAATCCCACGGGCCCCCTTCATGTCGGTCACGGCAGAGGAGCCGCGGTCGGAGACACGCTCGCCCGGCTGCTCAAGGCCCGAGGATTCGACCTGGAAACCGAGTACTATGTCAATGACGCGGGCAACCAGATGAAGATCCTCGGAAAATCCTTGCTCCTCAGATACAAAGAACTGACGGGTGAGAAGATCGAGTTCCCCGAGGACCATTACCGGGGTGACTACATCGTCAAACTGGCGAGGGAACTCGAGGGGACCTCCTTGGCCGGAGAGCTTGACCGCGTGAACGAAGAGGAGGCCATACAACTCGCGGCCCGCTTTGCTTGCGATCGGATTCTCCAGGGAATCAAAGAGGACCTCGAGCTCTTCGGCGTCTCGTACGATCGTTTTGAGAGTGAGAAAACCCTTCACGAAAGCGGCGCGGTCTCCCGGACGATCGAAGAGTTGCGCGGAAGAGGGAAAGTGATGGAGAAGGAAGGCGCACTCTGGTTCGCTATGG
>JARRRG010000334.1:0-3943 GCA_037380965.1 Deltaproteobacteria bacterium | reverse complement strand
ATTCTCGGTCTGATTCTCCGTATTTTCCCGCGCCAGTTATCGATTTTTTCGATGGCCTCGACTTCCCATGGCAGCCACGTCTCCGGTTGTCTCCTCCGGATCGATTTCTCCAGATCGGGCGGCACCGGCGGGGTAAGGGCTTGACTGAAGCGCTTGAGGACGGCCCGTACACTTTGATTCAGGTGCTGGAACTCTCGTCGGGTCAGCGGAGCGTCCGGATTTGGGGGAAGGTCCTTGGGAACCAGTTGTAAGCTGTTCAGATCCCAACCGTTTCTTTTCGCAACTTTGATAATTTCTTTCAGATAGTCGTAAGCGATTTTCGAAGGAGTTTCAGTAGTGGTGGTGGGTGCCCGGCGAACAGACTTTCCTTTAATCATTCCATTACCCCTGATTTCATTGCACTATGCAATCGCTCGTCCGCAGATGAAAGTATGCCTGGCAGCGTAGACCACGGACACACGGATGGATTTACCCCTATCATCACCCCTGGTTACGGCTAATCCGCCGTAATCACGAGCGTGCTTGTATTGAGGATTTGGAGGCTTGTCAAGAGTTTTTTTGACGCTAACCGAGCGGATTAGCTGCACAACAAGCGGGCGAATCGAGTGATTAAACCACCATCCCAACGATATCACTATTGTTGTTAGGGCTCATTGGTACGGGGAAAATTGAGTCTTTAAATGCGGCTGCGGATTCGATTAAGATAGTGCGGTATATGCAGGAGGAAGAACTGCCGAGAGTCGTAAGGAGGTCGGTGCCGTGGAGATCAGCGGAAAGAGAAAATGGAGATTCGACACGCTCGCATTGCATGCCGGGCACGAAGCGGATCCTGTCACGACCGCCCGGGGGGTTCCGATTTACCGGACCAGTTCGTTCGTCTTCCGAGACACCAAGCATGCCGCTGACCTGTTCTCCCTGAAAGCCCCCGGCAATATCTATACGAGGATGATGAATCCGACCACCGAAGTCCTGGAAAAGAGGATGGCCGAGCTTGAGGGCGGCGTAGGCGCGCTCGCACTGGCCTCGGGAACCAGCGGGATCTTCTACTCGATGATCAATCACATCGGGGCCGGTGAAGAGATCGTTTCCGCGCGGAATCTCTACGGTGGCACGTTCACCATGTTCAACAACCTCTTGCCCCAGTTTGGCATCACGGTCCGATTCGTGGACACCGGCAGGCCTCAGAATGTGAGAAACGCCCTCACTTCGAAAACACGGGCGATTTTTGTCGAAACCATAGGAAATCCCGATCTGTGCGTTCCCGACTTCGATGAGATTTCGCGCATTGCGAGCGACGCCCATGTGCCGCTCATTGTTGATTCGACCTTCACCCCCCCGTGCATATTTCGCCCTTTTGAACACGGGGCTGACGTGGTGATACATTCGCTCACAAAGTGGATCGGCGGACACGGCACGGCTATCGGCGGCATTGTGGTCGACTCCGGACGATTTGACTGGAGCGACGGCAAATTTCGCGCCTTTTCCGAGCCCGATCCTTCGTACTTCGGGATTCGGTTCGGTCATGACCTCGGGGAGCTCCAGCCCATGGCGTACATCCTCCGGATGCGGCTCGTTCCTCTGAGAAACCTGGGGGCATGCATAAGCCCTGACAATGCGTGGATCTTCCTCCAGGGGCTTGAAACCCTGTCTCTCAGGGTGGAGCGCCACTGTGCCAACGCTCTTGCCACGGCCCGATATCTGAAGGGGCATGACCGGGTAAACTGGGTTCGGTACCCCGGTCTGCCCGACGATTCGGCTTATGAAAACGCTCAGCACTATTTCAAGAAGGGAGCGGGTGGCGGCGTGGTGGTTTTCGGAATCAAGGGTGAGGCGGCAGCGGGGGAGAGATTTATTAACAATCTCAAGCTCTTTTCTCACCTCGCCAACGTAGGGGATGCGAAGAGTCTCGCATTACACCCTGCCAGCACAAGCCACTCGCAGTTGACCCGGGACGAGCAGATTGCCGCGGGTGTTCCACCCGACCTCATTCGACTCTCGGTAGGCATCGAGGATATCGAGGACATTCTCGAGGACCTGGATCAGGCGCTGGAACGGGAATGAATCATCAGCCTCCGTGATGATGGTCATGGTCGTGAGAATGATGGTGCCCCGCGCCGTGGTCTGAATCGTGAGCGTGAGCCGCGGGCTCGCCCTTATCTTTCTCTCCCTCGTGTCCCGGCAGAAGCGCTTCAACCGCGCGGAATTTCTCGTTCGCGTCCTCGATCAAAGCGATTCCCTCCTTAAGCGTTCCAGCCGCAACTGCAAGGCCCTCTTGCTCGAGGATTTGCGCCACCTGCACATATCCTCTCAGGTGCTCCTTGTTGTGGTCGATCCAGTGCGATAATCGTATCCTGCTCTTTTGAATCTCGTCCATATTTCTACTCCAACGATAGGCTCTCTTAGTGGTTATTCCGGGAAACCATGGTCAAAAAGTTTGCCAGAATTCGTCTTCCTTCAGGCACCGCGCTCTCGGAGCACTCGTTCGGGTTCCAACAGCGTTCCGGATGAAAGGCAAGGCCGTACACCGGCTTTCCCGGGATGCGTATCAACTGGGCTGCGGACATGGCGCTGCTGGCGAGATTAACGAAGGGTTGGGGGACGTTCTTGACCTCTTCGTAATGACTCTCCACTGCCCTGAACGTGCCCGGATGAGAGACCACGCCGGCAAAGATCGGATCATCCCGCATCGTTTCGAGTGGGACGATGCCGCGCTCGGCAACAGCCTCCTTGGGATAGCGTTCGGGACGCTTGCCGGACCAGGCCGGATCGATGAAATCAACTGCGCCGCCAAACGCCGACGCGAGGAACTGGTGACCGCCGCAGATTCCCAGCACAGGCAGGTTGTCGCGCAGAATAACCCGTTTAATCATCTCCTTGGCCGCTTCCAGCTTCCGGCCCGCGTCGCCCTGGTACCGATGCCACGGTGTCCCCTGCGGGCTCAGGATGACAAAATCAACCCGCTGAGGGTCGAGAGCTTTCGCGGTCAACCGAGTGAAATGCACATAATCCACGGTTACCGTATGACGCGGGAAACGTCCAAGCTCATGGGGGAGCTGCTGCGTGAACGCTTCCCGCAGGGCCTGGTATCGAGAAGTATCGGGCCCGTCGAGCTCAAGATCCACCAGGAGTCCGTGCAATCTCTCTTCCATCGAGAACCAGACCACGATCAGGACGAGAACGATACAACAGAGGCCGAGCGCCAGAAGCACAGTCCTCCTGCCGACTCCGGCCCCGCTCGGGCCATTCATGAGTCTCTCCGGCTTTCTTCTGCCTTCGGAACGGTCGCATTCTTGGACGCAGGCATAGGCGGGCGACTCACAGACGGGACGAGAGGAGGATCATCCATTCCGTGCAGCCTGGGCGTGCCAGGGGAGAAGCTTGGTCGATACCTGTTCACTATGCTCCGGAACCGAGCGGCAGGACCTTTGCTCCGGTCGAGTCCAATTTTCAGGCATACTCAGCAAGACCTCGGATTGTCAATCGCGCCGGCACGAGGAGACGGATCACCACGACCCATAGGGCCTGCCATAGGGCGTGCCGTAGGGCATACCATAGGGGAGACCGAATGGAGCGCCCTTAGGCGCGCGCCCCCAGTACGAGTACGGTCTACGGAGGAATACCTTGTAAACTTCTCCATTTGTCGCATACATAGCGCCGCGGATGGTGCCGTCCGGATAGACGAATCCCTGGAATTTGTGCCCGTCCTTGCTTCCAAAAATGGTGTTGCCCCTGACTTTGCCGTGGATACCGAACCGCGCGCTGCCAAGGACATTCCCTCCTTCAACGACACCAACGATGTCCTCACCTCTTTGGCGGGTGATCGTGACACTGCCCTCGGCTCCAAAGATGGGGCCCTGGGCCTTCCCTACCCAGACGCCTCTCAGATCCACACTCCCGCCGGCTGCGGGAACCACAGCCAGCACCACCAACAGCAACGCCACCG
>JARRRG010000333.1:0-9170 GCA_037380965.1 Deltaproteobacteria bacterium | reverse complement strand
CTGAGTCCTGCGGCCGAGGCAGCCGGCATCATCATTGCCAACATCGTAACGAGAACTTCTTTCATCGGCACCTCCTGCCATTCGAATCCAATGGCCGGTAAGCTGAATCTTTTTGAGCCTGTCTCAACAGCCGCTCTCATCTGTTAGATGACAGGATGGCTGGAAGGATTCATCGAGATGTCGGTGGGGAATGTAATGAGATCAGCACGCATCGCCGCTGGAGTTGATACGTGGGCTGCCCGGTTCTCATGCCGCACGATCGCGTCCGATGGTCCGGTATGCTGGAGCGGACGTGCTCGGGCGCAACACGCACGTGCGAGTCTCAACAGGCCCGTGCTTGCGAGCGCGGATCTCCGTCGTGTTGAAAGCCGCCACTGCTCAAGGCAGGAACAGGATTCCTAGAGTGGGAGATCTTCTTTGATATCGCGGTCGGCGACGAAGATCTTGTACAGAGCCGGCAGCACGAACAATGTGAGTATCGTGCTGGAAATCAACCCCCCGATGATCACGGTGGCGAGCGGTCTCTGCACCTCTGCTCCGGTGCTGGTGGCAATTGCCATCGGCACGAATCCGAATGACGCGACGAGTGCCGTCATGAGCACCGGGCGCAAGCGTGTGACCGCGCCCTGGAGTATCGCGTCGTCCAGGGACGAGCCCTCCGCGTGGAGCTTGCTGATGAAGGTGATCATTACCAGCCCGTTCAACACGGCGACTCCGGAAAGGGCGATGAAGCCCACGCCCGCGGAGATGGACAACGGGATGCCCCTGAGCCATAGAGCCGCGACTCCGCCGGTGAGGGCCAGCGGAACACCCGTGAACACCAGCGCGGCGGGCTTCACCGAGCCGAGTGCGGTGAACAGGAGCGAGAAGATCAGAAGGAGAGAGATCGGCACCACTACCTGCAACCGTCTCACCGCGGAAATCATTTGCTCGAATTGTCCGCCCCAGGTCGTCCAATAGCCGGCCGGGATGGAAACGTCTTCCTGTATCGCTCTCTCCGCGTCAGCCACAAACGTGCCCAGGTCCCGAACCTGGTTGGGACCGGGCTGTATGACAAAATCGGCAATCGATCCCAGGGTGACAAATCCGTAATGCTCCCGGTCCCGCGTCAGCACAACCGGCGAAAAATCACCGAGCGATGGTTTGTCCCGGTGGGGCAGGGGGACCGGCAGGCGCTTGAGGGCCTCGACATCGGTACGCAACCGTTCCGGCAATCGCACGACGAGATCAAAACGTCGATCGCCGTCAAATACCAGCCCGGCTCGTTTCCCCGCGACCGCGATTTCGATGATTTCCTGGACATCGGCCACATTGAGGCCGTACCGGGCCATATTCTTCCGGTTCATTTTGATGGTGAGAATCGGCAGACCGGTGACCGGTTCCACCTTGACATGGGACGCTCCCGGGATCTCCCGGAGCACGGTGGCAATTTCCTTGCTCTTGGCGAGCATCAGCTCCATGTCGTCACCGAAGATTTTCACCGCGACGTCGCTTCGCACCCCTGCCAGGAGATGGTTGAATCGCATTCGGATCGGCTGGCTGAACTCGTAGACCACGCCGGGCAATGCGCCTACCTCGCGTTCAATTTGCTTGACCAGATCCTGCTTGGCGAGGTCGGGATCCGGCCATTGGTCGCGGGGTTTGAGAATAACCATATTCTCGGTAACACTGGGTGGGTGGGGCTCCTGTGAGATTTCCGATGTTCCGATCCGGGTAAAGACCCGTTCCACTTGCGGGAACTTCGCCTTGATCGTCTTTTCGATAACGGATTGCAGATGAACCGCGAGGGACAAGCTCGTTCCGGGAATCGCCAGGGTGTGAACCGCAATGTCCCCTTCATCGAGGTTCGGAATGAATTCCCTGCCCATGCGCGTGGCAAGCAATCCACTGAGGACAACCAGCACGGCCGCGGTCGTGACCACGAGTCTCCGTCGCCGCAGTGCCCCCTGGAGCAGAGGGATATATGCCTTCTTTGCCCACGCGGTAAGGAGATTCTCCTTGTGTGACGCGTTCCCGCCGAGAAAAATCGCTACCGCGGCCGGCACGAAGGTGAAGGAGAGAATGCGAGCGCCGGTCAACGCGAGGAGCACGGTGACAGCCATCGGGATGAAGGTCTTTCCTTCCACGCCGGTCAAGGTGAGGATAGGAAGATAGACGATGATGATGATCAGCTCGCCGAACAGCATCGGCTTTCTGACCTCCCGGGATGCTTCCCGTACCACGTCGAGACGCTCGGGACGTGTCAGAGGCCGCCCTTTCAATCGTGCTTCCCAGGAGAGTCTGCGGGCACAATTCTCAACAATGACCACGGCACCGTCGACAATGATTCCGAAATCGATCGCGCCGAGGCTCATGAGGTTCGCGCTCACGTTGCCGGCCACCATGCCGCTGATTGCGAACAACATTGACAGCGGAATCACGAGCGCGGTTATGAGTGCCGCACGAACGTTTCCGAGGAAGAGAAAGAGAATGACGATCACCAGAACCGCGCCTTCGAAAAGGTTCTTTTTCACGGTGAGGATCGTCTTGTCCACCAGGGTGGTGCGACTGTAAACGGGCCTGGCCGTAACCCCTGCGGGCAGGGTACGGTTAACCTCAACGAGCTTCTTTGCCACCCGCTCCGAAACAGCACGACCATTTTCTCCCATGAGCATAAAAGCGGTTCCGAGAACGACCTCCTCCCCCGCTCCAATGACGTCCCGGAACGTCAACCCCCGTGCAATCATTTCCTGAGGGTCGGTAGTGACATGGAACTGCTTCTTGTATCCGCCGATGACATTGATCTCGGTGACGCCCGGAACGTTCCTGAGCTGGGGACGGATTATCCAATCCTGGATGGTTCTCAGGTCCGTCAATGTGTACCGCGTCCCGTCCGGCTTCCTGGCATCGGGCGCGGCCTGCACCGTCCACATGAAGATTTCGCCGAGCCCTGTGGCGATAGGACCCATTGCAGGCTCTATTCCAGCGGGAAGCTCGGCTTTGACTTCCTGGATTCGCTCGTTGACCAGTTGCCGTGCAAAGTATATGTCGGTTCCGTCTTCGAAAATTGCCGTGACTTGCGAGATTCCGTAATGGGAATTGGATCGTGTTTTCGCAAGCGCGGGGATTCCGGCCAGCGCGGTCTCGATCGGAAAGGTGATGCGCTGTTCCACCTCCAGGGGGGAAAATCCGGGGGCCTCCGTGCTGACGAGCACTTGAACATTGGTTATGTCCGGAACCGCGTCAATGGTGAGGCGCCCGAAGTTGTACGCGCCCCATGCCGCGACAGCGAGTGTCGCCATGAGCATCATCCATCGGTGATCTATTGAAAATTTCAGCAGTCGATTTACCATGAGTCAATTCCTCGGCCACGCTCGTTCAGCGATCAATGACTGTGCGACAGCCCCGCGGTGCCCAATTGGGACTTCAATACGAAACTATTGGCGGCCGCATACGTTTCTCCCTGTTCCAGACCCGTGCGGATCTCGGTGTTGTGGAAATCCGACCGGCCCAACCGCACCGGGCGGGCTTCGAATTGATCGCCGTACCGCACAAACACGACTGATCCCAAATGATCGAGGGTCTGTACCGCGTCCCTCCGGACTGCCACCGGCACCACACTCGTGTCCTGCACCAGTTGCACCGTGACGAACGTGCCGGGACGCCATTTACCATCGGGATTATCGATGACGACGCGAGCCCGCGTGGTTCTGCTCTGCGACCCAACGAGAGGGCCGAGATAGGAAACCACACCCGTGGCCTCTCGCTTTGTGGCATCCGATCGCACGATTACCCTTTGTCCGAGCTGAACCGCGTCCAGGTGATCCGGGTACACGATGATGTCGACCCAGACGGTTGAAAGGTCTGCTATGCAGAGAATTTCCGCCTTCCCGTCAACCCATTCGCCCTTTGACATGTGTTTGGTAATCACCACTCCGTCGAACGGGGCACGAAGCTCGTAGTGCGCCACCGGCCCATCCGGAGTCTTGCGCAGGGCCTCGAGGTCCGATTGGGAAAGCCCCAATGCCATGAGTTTCTGGGCTGCGGCCAGTCGCTCGATTTTTGCTTCTTCAAGCGCTTTCTGCGAGTCGAGGAAATCTTTTTCCGGGCTGACCTTTTTCTCCCACAAATGCTTCAAACGGTTGAAATTGATCCGCGCCAATTCCTCACGTTTGAGCTGAACGAGGTATTGACTCCTCGCGGTGGCCAACTCTCGGCTCTCGAGCACGGCAACGACATCGCCTTCCTTGACCACGTCACCTAATTTCTTCCGGGCCTCCGCGACCACTCCTGCCACCCGCGGAACCACATGGCACACGCGATCCGCGTTCAACGTGACCTCTCCAGGGAATTCCAATTTGGACTCGATTCGCGCAGGGCCCGCGCGCAAAACCTCAATTCCCACCTTATCGGCTGTCTCAGAGCTGACTTTGACGCGCGCTTCCACCTGGGAAAACTGCCAACGATATGACCTGCCCTCATGCTCGGCCGTCACGTGAGCGTCAAATGAATGGGGCTCTTCCACCGCGGTGTCGCTCTGCAGGTACCCTCCTCTCGGCTGAAACCGGTAATGGGTGACCCGGCCGCCCAGCCGTCGCAATTCCATGGCAACCTGAACGCCGCTCGGGTCGATCGCTCTGCCGACTTCGTAACAGTAGAGTTTGAATCTCGGGGGCTCGTCCTCCTCCTCGATGACCAATTCCACTGAGAATGTGCCTGCTGTGAGCATTCTGCCGTGATGGGGTCCGCGGGCAAATGCTTCTTCCTGATGCCCGTTCCCCTGCGCGTGCTCGTGATCATGCCCGTCGCGATGATGATCCGCGTCATCTTCTTTCAGTTTCATGGTGAACGGTCCTCGCTGTGTTGAATTGCTCTGCATTGGGTACCCGGAATCGTCCGAGGAGATCTTCTCAATTGGCTCCACGGCACCAGGCCCCGTGACAGCACTGCCGGTCAGGGTTTCCGCGCGCTCCAGTGTTCAGCGTCAAAAAGCTTGCGTTCCATATCTTCAATCTCCTTTTTCAGTCGGGCCGCCTCGTTCCCGGGACCTTTTTCCTTGGCCATTTGGGCCTTCCAGGCCCTGTCAATGGCGCGTCTCATTCTCGTCGAAGCTCCGTCGGCCATAATCTCCGAAGCAGAGAAGAGGAAACACATTACGATGGCGAGCATGACAGCTTTATTCATCACGACCTCCTGAACATAGGGGCTTCCGACCGTGTGAAGCCCATTGGCGTCCGTTGTTTCGTTCCGTATCATCATTGCGTGCCTTGAGCAGCGGTGCTCGAGCACATGGCTTCAGTCCATGGGGCTCACAGCGTCCTCGTATCAGGCCGCGCTCATTCAATCGCGGGTTCCTGAGCCGATCCGCGGCAAGCCGGCAAGCCAATGACGATTCGCAGGCAACGCGAGTCAAGAACCTCGACTCTGCCGGCAGACTCGGGGCTGCGTCAAACGGCTCCGGCGCATATTGATCGAGAGGGGTTCACAAAAGGAGAACGACGGATGATGGGGCGTCCATGACCGGATCGAATAACTGATAGAGCCGGCGCGGGGAAGGGGCGCGGGCAGGTACGTGCGCGAGGGAAGGGGCGAGGCGCTCTGCCAACAGCAAGCCCTCAGGGGCCTTTGTCGCGGAGCCCTGTTGGACTTGAGACGCCCTCTCGCGGGGAATTACGAAAAAGGAATAATCTCGGCACGAGGAGCCGTCGTCGCTACCCTGCTCCAGGCCCGACGAGGCTGAGCCACAGTGATCGAAATGGGCGCTCCCCGGCGATCGAGAGTCAACCGCGCACCAGTAGCGGCAACAATACGAGTACCCGGCTCCAAAGTCACCGTGGGCCGCGACGCAAATACTCAGACCACCGTACCCGAGGCTCGCGGCCAGGAGATAGATGAGAAGAGCGGTCCATTTCGTGCGTGGTCGTACCTTCGGGGCAGTCACTGCAACGACTCCCGTACATAAATCTTGGAATTTGCTGATTCTCCCCTTCTGCCGTCGGTCGGCCTGACCTGCATGGTTCCTTTCTCTCGGCCGCGTCGCCGATGGGGAGCATTGCAAACCCGTTCCACCGTACCCTCGTTGAATACCGAATAGTCGAAGCTCCGTCAAGCTTTTTCGATTAACTCACTTGTATTATTAGGTCCACCTGGGGTATAGGTTGCCGATCAATCAGGTCAATTTAGGACGCGAGGAGTATTATCGAGGCCTCTCCCGACCAGTTGCTGAATGCGGAAGTGGATGTGCCGCGGGAGAGCGGTATAGCCGGAGGTACAGGGTGGTCCTCACGATTGCTCGGAAGCGTGCGAGTCTGTCAAGGCAAGCTCCTGCGTTTTGATCGGGAGCCACACGGTGAAGACGGTCTCCTCCTCGTCAGAGTGAACCGAGATGGAGCCCCCGTGATCCTCGACAATCTTCTTTGTCAGCGGCAGTCCTGTCCCGGTACCGTGACGCTTGGTGGTGTAAAAGGGGGTGAATACTCTTTGGAGGTCACTGGGAGCGATGACCGCGCCGCGGTTTCGAATCTTGACTTCAAAATAGTTTTCCGAATCGAGCTCACCGGTGTCATGGGCTTTCCCGCTGGGGATTGAAACGCCGGTCTCGATCCGAATCGTCCCTCCCCGGTCGGATGCCTCAATGGCATTTGAGAGCAGATTGCGGATCACACGTTCGAACCGGTCCGGATCGAGCAGGAGGTCTCCCACCTCTTCGCCAAGGCTCGCCTCGATATTGAGGTCTTTATTCCTCAGCATTCCTTCATACACGGAGAGGACGCGTATGATAACGTCATTGGGATCGGTTCTCTCGAGGCTGAGCAAATCCCGTTTGGTAAAATCAATCAGATTGTCGAGAATTCTTTCGAGTCGCTGGATCTCGGAAATGATAATTTTGAAGATCTCTTTCCTGCCCTCGTTAATCCCTCCTTCAGATGACTCGAGGTGTCTGACGAGCCTACGCACGAAACCGCCGATGATCGCCAGGGGTTGCCTGAGCTCGTGGGCCACTTCTGCGGTGTGGTCGGTGATGGCCCTCGCCTTACCCGATTCAACGATATGGGCGTAAAGGTCGTCGATGATCCTGATCTTTTCCAGCAACTGTTCGCGAGAGGCCCTGAGCTGTTCCTCGAGAACTCTTCGCCGGGTAATGTCTCTCATCACCCCTTCGAAGCGCAGCAGATTGGATTCGGCTTCAAGTGCGGCTTTGCAGCGGATACGGGCAAATTTCAGCGTACCCTTTACATCAACCAGCCCGACCTCCTCATCCCAAATCGAATCGACGGTCATCGCCTTGAGCTCATCGATTTTATGCCGGTCATCGGCTGCCACGTAATTGCCGAGCGGGGTTTCGAGAATATCCTTAACCGCACACCCCAGCAGCGCCTCAATCTGGGTATTCACGTACGTGAAACGGCCTTCACGATCCAGGATGAAAATGATGTCCGGGACTTCATCAACGAGGGACCGGTACCGCCGCTCGGAATCCCTCAGCCACTCTTCCACGCGCTTGCGCTCGGCGATTTCCCGCTTCAAGTCCTCGTTGACGGTGACCAGCTCGGCAGTTCGTTCCTGCACCCGTTTTTCAAGTTCCGCGTGGGCCTTGTTCAGTTCCGCGTAAGCCCGCTTGCGCTCGGCAATGCTGCGTACCACCGCCAGCACGCAATCTCTGCCCCTGATCGAGGCGCGCTTCAAATTCACTTAAACCCAAAACAACTGCCCTTGTTTATTCTTGGCCTGCCATTCAAATAGCTGCGGCTCCCCTGCTACCGCCCGCTTGATCCACCTCACGGCTTCTTTTTGAGAATAGGGCGGCTTGCCTGAGCTCAATGCTTCGACTCTGAGACGCGATGCCTCGGCCATAGAATATCCGTACATCTCGCACATCTTGCGATTCACATCGAGGATTTTGCCGGTTTGGATGTCATGCACGAAAATGGCGTCATTGGCGGCATTGAAGATTGCACGATAATTCGCTTCCGACTCCCCAAGGGCCTCCTCTGCCCGTCGCCGCTCCGCGATTTCTTGTTGCAGGCGCTCGTTTTGTCTCGAGAGCTCCCGGGTGCGTTGCTCGACCCTACGTTCCAGCTCCTCTTTGGCCTGTTTGAGCTCCTCCTGAGCCTTCTTGCGATCCGTGATATCCCGCGCGATCGAGAGAAACCCGACAACCTCATCACCTTCCAGCACCAAATGCACATTCTGGCCCAGCCATACGATCGTTCCCTCTTTGGTCAGGATGGGGTACTCATAATAGGTGTCGTGAATCTTTTTGACGAAGTGCAGGCCATAGAATCTCTCAACCCCTTTTCTGTATTCAGGAACGATCAAATCCAGGTAGTGCCTGCCTATCACTTCCTTTTCGGCGTACCCGCTAATGCGTAAGGCCACGGGATTGACGAAAGTGAAAAAGCCATTCGCGTCAGTCTGAAAAATGATGTCGTTCGCGGTTTCCACAAGCTGACGGTATCGCGCTCCACTCTCGTGGTTTTGCGCCCTGCGATGGATGGATTCGACACCCATAATTCAGGGAATTGGCAAAGGATCGATCGCCGCAGCCGCATCCAATGAAAATCCGTTTGTCGAGCACGGGCAGCGAATCGAGTTGAGGTATTCATGAATGAAATGTAGGTCGGCAACTCTATCGGCCGCGGACGGAGTCATCCGTGCCTGAACTGTCATACGTGCCGGGAGAAAGGAGGCTATGGACAGTCTCAACGCGATCATCTAGAATGCGATCTCACTCGCAAGGCCGGAAGATCAATTTGTCAGGCATACGCAAGGGAAAGCACAATTGATGCGCCTGCCGACGAGCGGGCCGACTGATACGCCCGGGAAGGGAAAATAATGGCTATCGAGAGACGAAAACTCGGCAGGACGGGCGTCGAGGTGACCATCATGGGCCTCGGAGGTGAAGGAGTCCTGCGGACCTTTGGGCGTGACGAGGAGGCGTACCGGTTGATCAATCGTGCTATTGACATCGGGCTTACATACTTCGAGTCAGCCCGCGCGTATTCGGGCAGTGAATCGTATTATGGCAAGGCATTGCGAGAGCGGCGCAGAGATATATTCCTCCCGAGCAAGTCACATGCCAGGGACAAGGCCGGCGCTTCGCTCCATCTCAGCGAGACATTGAGGAACATGAATACCGACCACCTCGACCTCTGGCAGGTCCATGACGTCAGGACCGACCGGGACATTCG
>JARRRG010000332.1:0-3954 GCA_037380965.1 Deltaproteobacteria bacterium | reverse complement strand
CTCATTTCAGGAGCAGACGGAGGAGCCGCGCAGGTCACGGACATGGTCAAAACCAAGATGGAGGGACTCCACAAGACCCAGGAATCGCTTGCCAAGTTCAAGGCTTTAAAAGGGCATGAGAAAATAGAGAGCATCGCCATGGGGCCGGAGTTCACTGAAGACAGCCTCGTGAAGAAATTGAAGGAAGACCTCGCGGTCCTGGAGGGTCGAGATGCGGAGATGGATGCTCTGTACTCGAAAAATTATCCCATACGCCGACTGTTGAGAAAGAAGATCCAATTCCTGAGAAAGAGAATCGCCGACCTCGAGCACTCTGCGGTTTCTTTCGCATTGGATGCCGCGAAGAAGAAGGAATCACTGTTGAAAGAAGCCTTCGATGGGGCGAAGAAAGAGGCCTCAAAAGTCAGCGGTCTCAGTGCACGGTATGCGTTGCTCAAGAAGAATGTGGACACCAATTTCGAGCTCCACAAGATTCTTCTCAAGGAACACAAGGAAATGGATATCAGGTCACGAATCGCCTTGAATAATGTCACCGTGGTCGATCCTCCCAGTCTGCCTGCCGATCCGGTTTGGCCTCGCAGGGGGCTGTTCATGGTCGGGGGGCTTTTTGTCGCGCTTCTCGGAGGGATTGTCGTGGCATTCATAGTCGAGCCGCTTGACAAGACCGTGCAATCGACCGAGCTGGTGGAACGGGAATTCAAGGTTCCCAGCCTCGGTGTGGTGCCTGACGTCTCGAGGTTGAACAAATTCCATGACCGCAGAGCCATGGACGCCGGATTTGAATTCCTTGCATATGATTATCCCAAGTCCCCCGTGTCCGATGCAATCAGGAATATTGAATCGTCAATTCTGTTCTCGAGCATGAATACCGGCGTCAAATGCGTTGTGGTTTCGAGCGCCTCACCCGGGGAAGGCAAGACGTTCATTGCGGTGTCCTTGGCTGCCCTGCTGACCTGTGGAGGCACCAAGAACGTGTGCCTGGTGGATTGCGATCTGCGCAGACCCAGGATTCACTCGGTCTTCGACGAGGGCCCCAATACCGTCGGCCTCACGACGCTCCTCACCATGGAGAATGCCCACACCGAGAACGTAATGAAGGCCCACAGGATTCCGGGTCTTTTCTACATGACCTCAGGACCGCTTATCCCGGATCATTTGCCACTCCTCATGTCCGAGCGCTTTGAGGACGTTATCGACGAATTGAGAGCGCGATTTGATTTTGTCATCTTGGACGCTCCGCCGATCCTCGGATTTCCGGATACACGGATCTTGTCTCGACAAGCTGACGGTGTCGCGTTGGTGGCCAGGCAAGGGCATGTGAGTCGGACCGAATATCGCACCGCGGCCGAGATGATCGCTTCGACCAACGGCGGACGGATTCTTGGGGTCATTCTCAACAAGGCTCGCGTCCATGGGTCGGGGTACGGGTACGGCAGTTACTATTACACGTCCAGTCATGAATACTATGCACGCGCAAGATGATCTCCACAGGTGGGGCCGGGCCTTTCGACCCGGCTGGAGTCGGAGCACCGGTTCTGACCGTCCGGGCAGGCGAGGTCCTGTGGAAGAACGACCTTCAGATCGACACGTTCCTTCGCAATGTGCACGGTGCGAGAACGCGTGCGTGGAGAGAATGCTCATGAAGAAAAACTCTCTGCGGGTAACGATGTTTATCAGGGATTGGCGGCTCTCATAATGTGTCCAGTATTTCCATGCCTCACGAAGCAATGCCCTTCCTCGCTGACCGGATTGTTTGCTCGGCTCAAGGGTTGGCTCATCGAGGTCTTCCACGTGAAGACGGATACATTTCACCCGGTGCCCTCTTTGCCCGCAATGTCAGCATGCTGGCTGGTTCTCGAGCCTTGGCCTATGTGGTGGTGCTTGCCGCGTCTCCCATCCTGACACGGTTGTACACGCCCGAGGACTTTGGCGTGCTCGCGGTATTCGTAGCGATTCTCGGGCTGATGCTGACGATCGCCAGTTGGCGTTACGAGATCGCGATTCCGCTGCCCCGGGACGAAGCTGTGGCAGCCAACTTGCTCACACTCACCCTGATAATCCTTGCCGGCATGAGCGCTCTTTTCTCGGTAGGGATGGTCTTTGTCGGCGAAAAGCTGATTGTGTGGACGAAAACCCCGGCGCTCCGTCCCTATCTTTGGCTCTTACCGGTGAGTCTGGCTGCCGCGGGTCTTTATCAGGTTTTCAATTATTGGGCATTACGGCGCAAGGCTTTTACGAAGATTGCCCACACCCGGTTGGCTCAGGGGTTGGGAACGGTCGCATCGCAATTGTCAATAGGTCTCGCATTCCTCGGACCTCTCGGGTTGCTGGTCGGCGATGCGGTCGGTCGGGCTGCCGGCAGCGGTACGCTGGCCAGCCTCGTGTGGCGGGAGAGAGAGAAGATATTCAAGCAAGTGACGCGGCGCGGCATGATTGCCGCGGCTCAACGCTATCGCCGCTTTCCACTTCTTTCCGGAGGATCGGGTTTGCTCAATACCGGTGGCCTGATCCTGCCGCCGCTTCTCCTGGCTGCATTTTACGGTCCCGCGGTCGCGGGTCTCTTTGCTCTTGCGATGAAAGTCATCTGCATGCCCACCGTGTTGCTGGGAGAGGCCGTGGGACAAGTGTTCATGAGTGAGGGGACACGGACTCTGCGTGAGAGTCCGGAGGATCTGGGGATGCTGTTTCGGAAGACCGCGACGGTCCTCTTGCTAGTGGGGCCTGCGCCTATCTGTCTGTCTTCATTCATCGCGCCGCAAGCCTTTGCACTTGTCTTCGGCGAGTCCTGGCGTGCCGCGGGCGAGTATGCGCGGTTTCTCGCATTCCCGTTCGCTGCGTCCTTTGTTGTAAACCCCCTCACCCCGATGTTCGACATCCTCGAGCGCCAGGACTGGGAACTTGCCTGGGTCTGCGGTCGGTTGGCCCTGGTAGTCGGTGGGCTTTTTGCAGCCCATGCTCTTGGCTTCTCCGCTCGCAGCGCAGTGATGATTTATTCGGCAACGATGCTCATCGGCTATCTCGCCAATTTGACTTTGGTCGCGGCGGCCGTCCGAAGCCATAATCGTACCTTGAGACTTCGGGTTGCAGCGGAAACCGGGCAGGCGTAGGAGCATTATTGCTCACTGCTTTTTCGATCTCTTTGATGGCGTGGTGAAATGCAATCCATACATATCCGATTCTTTTTTGAACCCGTAGAAATGTTCACGTTTCTCTCATGGGCTGCCGGTCCGTCAAGGGACCTTGGCGGTGAAACAGCGCTCAGAAAGAGAAATCCCTCCAGAGAAGGTGACCAAGTGAATGGGAAGGGGGAGGAGTCCAATGGCAAATGATTCAAAGCACGAAATCCGACTCTTGACGCCGGGAGATCATGAAGCGTGGGACCGATTCATCACCACGGCTCCAGGCGGGAGTGTCCTCAGCAGTACGAGCTGCCTGGGCGAAGTCGCGCGCACAAGTGGAGGAGAGATGAAGATTTGGGGGGTCTATCGGAAAGGAGAGCTCGTTGCGGGAACGGGTCTTATCTCTCTTTCGCCTCTGTCGATGGTTACGCTTCTCCGCCCTATTCCTCTGGCAGCCTACGCATCCATCGCCATCAAACCTCGAGAGAGCCGCCAGGAAGCGAAGCTCGCCACATACCGACTTGCGGTGCTGGACTTGATCGCCCAGACCTTGAAAGAGGAGGCGGACGCAGCTCAAATCGTGGGTGATACAGAGTTGACGGACATCAGGCCCTTTTCCTGGCGGGGATGGACGAGTGCCGTGCTGTATACCTACGTGCTGGATATCTCTGATCCGCCAAAGCTGTGGGATCACTTCATCGACCGCAATATTCGAAACAGGGTTCGCAAGTGTCGTGATTGCGGCATCGAAATTAAACGTGTCAATGATGTGAAGGCACTGTACGACATAGCTGCCTGCACCCTCGAGAGGCACCACGTCGAGATGACGACTGAT
>JARRRG010000331.1:0-3955 GCA_037380965.1 Deltaproteobacteria bacterium | reverse complement strand
CTGGTCTATAATGGTGTTGCGAGCATCTCGGGCTCTGCATCGGATCGAACGGGTTCGCATGCCCACCAACTGCACCGGGGTCGGATTATTCTCAGGAAGGTGGTTCATTATGAGATTTGTCATTATCGGCGGTGACGCGGCAGGTATGAGCGCCGCGTCGCGCAGCAAACGCCATGATTCAGGTATGGAAGTGATCGTGCTCGAGCAGACGTCTGATGTCTCGTACTCGGCTTGTGGCATGCCGTACAATATTGCCGATCCGGAGCGATCCATGGACGATCTTGTCGTGAGGGCCGCCCAGACATTTCGGGACAAACAAGATATCGACGTGAGACTCGGCTACAGGGTTGAAAGGATCGATCGCGAGAACAAGAAAGTGACTGGTCGGACGTCTCGGGGAGAGAAGTTCGAGGTCGACTATGACAAATTGCTCATTGCCACCGGTGCACGGCCGGTGATTCTCGATGTGCCGGGTCGGGATGCGCCAGGTGTCTTGCCCTTGAAGTCTCTGGATGATGGACGGCGGATCAAGCAGTTCCTCGAGGAACATGAGGTTCGTAGCGGACTCATCCTTGGCATGGGCTATATCGGCCTGGAAATGGCTGAGGCATTCCATTCCCGGGGTGTCGGGGTAGAGATGGTTGACAAGCTCCCCAGACTGTTGCCCTGGATGCCGGAAGAGATGGCAGGCGTCGTGCGGAAAGAGCTTGAAGACAACGGTGCGGGTCTCCATTTCGGCCACACGGTGACGAGCATTGACGAGCGAGGCCGGGGGCTTTCCGTACGCTTCGAGAATGGTGTCACCATCGAAGCTGATATGGTCTTGATGGGCGTTGGTGTTAGACCGAATTCGGAGATTGCTTCAGACGCCGGGCTCGAGCTGGGTCCATATGGAGCCATCGCTGTGGACAAATCGCTTCGCACCACTGATCCGGACATCTACGCAGCCGGAGACTGTGCGGATGCGTTTCACGTGGTCACGGGGGAGCGAGTATGGGTGCCGCTGGCCTTACGCGCGAACCGCGCGGGGTGGGCTGTGGCCGACAGTGTTACCGGGAAGTCCACTGAGCTTCCGGGAATCGTGGGCACAGCGGTATTCAAGGTCCTTGATCTCGAAGTCGCCCGCTCGGGGTTGAGCCTCGATGAGGCGCGCTCAGCCGGGTTTGACGCAGTGGAAAACATGATCAAGAGCCGCTCTCGGGCACACGGCCATCCAGGAAATCAGACCATTTACGTAGCTCTCGTGGGCGACAAGAAGTCAGGTCGGCTCCTCGGAGGGGCGATGGTGGGAAAAGAGGGCGCGGCCCATCGAATCGACGCAGTAGCGGTAGCCCTCCACGCTGGAATGACCGTTGCGGAATTCACCCAATGCGACATGGCTTATGCGCCGCCGTTCTCTCCCGTTTGGGATCCGCTCCTGACGGCCGGCAATCAGCTCATGAAGGTATTGGAGTGAGATGAATCGGGCCATCGGACAGAGAGGACTTGTCACCAGGGCACGAATGCCCGGCGTCATTGCCGGGAGAGCTTCTTCGCAATGAAGCAGCAAGGGTTTCCAACAGCTTGGGGCGGCCGGCCGGGGCTCTTCGTACATTCTCGCCTCTATGGGGCGATTCCCCTAGATTTTCTGGTGAAGGGGGAATCTCATCCCTGTCCTTACCTTCCGGGCAGGGAGGCTTGCGAAGAGGCGTTCAAAGTTGAACAATTCCCTCCCGAGCTTTATCACGATTTCATGGATAGTGGATTTCGTAGATCGGGCTTGATCATCTATCGTCCCGCGTGCCGTGCATGCACGGAGTGCCGGCCGTTACGGGTTGCTGCGAGCAGGTTCGCGCCGTCCAAATCCCAGCGGCGAGTGCTCCGAAAGAATGAGGATATTGAGGTTGCCGTCGCGCTTCCCAGGTTCACAAGGGACAAATTCAGGATGTATTCCGACTACGTGGCCACACAGCACGTTTCCTTTCACGATGACACGGCTGAGAACATGAAACGTTTTTTGTACTCCTCGCCGGTGCTCACCCTGGAGTTCGAGTACCGTCTCCGTGCCCGACTTGTTGCCGTGGGGATCGCGGATTTGTCCTCTCCCTCACTGTCCAGCGTGTACGCATTTTACGATCCGGACCTTTCGGCAAGGAGCCTCGGGACCTTGTCGGCTCTCAGGGAGATTGCCTTTTGCCGGTCGCGGTCCGTTCCCTACTACTACCTGGGATTCCTCGTGGCCGGCAGCCCCTCCATGAACTATAAGGCACGCTTCAGACCCCACGAAATCCTCTCGCCGGAAGGGGAGTGGGTCTCAACGGGCGGCCTGGAGCCGAGGACGCGGGATTCGGCCGAGAGTGCACCGTTTGCGGACCACCCATGACTGAATAGAAACCGTTGAGGATGGAGAGGCACCGGTCTCGATGCGCGGGCTTAAACGTCCGAACGCAGGCGTGGAGCCGCTGCGGAGGATTGGGAGGATTGACGATTGAACGGGAAATAAATATATTTGAGGTTAGGTCAAGAATCGCCGAGAGGCTGCCAAATTTCGGAAAGGCTGAGGATAATGGCACCAACAGACCAGATAGAAGGAACAAACATTCCCGATCCGAAAGAGATCGAGAAAGAGATAAATGATTTTCTGGCACGGAAGTACGGAAATCGTATTCGCGTAATGGGTACCCAGATAGGGCCGTGGCCGGCAACCGCTGAATCCGGAGGAGGCGACCAGGTGGAGGAGGAGCCGGATTCCTCCTCAATTCGTTTTGATATGAAGCCAGCCGAGCTCCATGAGTACCTCGATCGCTTCGTGATTCGTCAGGACGCGGCCAAGGAGATCCTGTCGACCAAGATTTGTACCCATTTCAACAGGATCAGATATTTCCAGGAGAAAGGGACCGGGGATGATGCCGAGGGCATCGGCAGAATCAAGAACAACATCATATTGATCGGTCCCACGGGCGTTGGGAAGACCTACCTCATCAAATTGATTGCCCGGAGGCTGGGCGTACCCTTTGTGAAAGGGGATGCCACAAAGTTCACCGAGACTGGCTACGTGGGCGGCGACGTGGAAGACCTCGTCCGCGATCTGGTCCAGGAAGCCGACGGCGACATTGAGAAGGCGCAATACGGAATCATTTACGTGGACGAGATAGACAAGATCGCGTCGTCCGGTAATATAATTGGGGTGGATGTTTCCCGCAGCGGCGTTCAGCGGAATCTCCTCAAGCCAATGGAGGAGACGGAAGTCGATTTGAAGGTTGCCCACGATCCCGTATCTCTGATGGAGGCCGCGGCTCATTTTCAGAAGACCGGCAAACGATTGAAACGGACGATAAACACCCGAAATATACTCTTTATCGTCTCAGGCGCGTTCAACGGCCTCGATGAAATTGTCTCAAAGAGACTCAGCAGGAAGGGCCTTGGCTTCGGCGCTTCTCTGAAGGAAAAGGAGGAGCGGGGCGATCTTCTCCGCGAGGTCAAGGCGGAGGATCTGATTGAATATGGCTTTGAATCTGAGTTCGTGGGACGCTTGCCCGTTATCGCGGTACTTGAAGACCTGGACGAAAACGACCTGTACAAGATTCTCAAGAACAGGTATTCCTCCGTGGTCACCGCCAAGAAGCAGGACTTTAAATCGTACGGGATAGATATCCGTTTCCAGGATGAAGCTCTGAAAGCTGTGGCAGCCAAGGCCAACAACGAGAAGACCGGCGCCCGCGCTCTGATCAGTGTCATAGAAAAAGTTCTGGTGGGATTCGAGCGCGTGCTGCCGTCCATCGACGTTCCGCGCTTCGTGGTGACTGCGGAGATGGTGGAGACCCCCAGGGAATCGCTCAAGGAAATCATTGAAGATGAGGCTCATCCTGCTCGGTGCGAACTCTTCGATGAGGTGGACGATCGAGAGAGAGAAGAACTGTTGCGGGAGCTGAAAGAAAAGAGCGGCGAGTTTGAAGCACAGTTCGGAAAGAGCTTG
>JARRRG010000330.1:0-6252 GCA_037380965.1 Deltaproteobacteria bacterium | reverse complement strand
GTTCTGCATTATCGGTCAGATCCACTCTCCGTGTCCACCCCGGGTTTTCGCACGATGAGTCTTTTTTCACACCGTCCCGCCGGCCGGCTCCGGTGGAAACGGGGGATTGTCGCGCACACGCGGGTTTCCGCGGTCTATCTTCGCGGGTTTTTTCTTGGTAGGTCGGATTTGTCGGTTGCGACAACAAGTTAAGGTTGGCGAACGATTCAGGGAGAGTGTTACACTAGGGATGACTGAACCGTCGGCTGAATCGAGAGTCAGGCCTCTTACGTTTTGCGGTACGTCATGCTCAGCGAGGTCGAGGCGGGACTCGTGAAGCGATCAGACCGCAGAATGGTGACGGATAGCTGCGCTGAAACGCATTGACGAAAACTCCGGGGGTTCCGCGGTTAACCACAGCGGTCCGTGCTCCGAGGCCGGGATCGAAATGCCGCGTGTCCGAGCGATTCCGCATATTGAGCCGATCGGGAAAGATCATAATTGAGGAGGTATTCGGATGAAGCTGTACTGTATCGACGAACAATTCGGGATTGACGAACTCAAGCTCGTGGAAAAAGACGTTCCCAAGCCTGGGCACGGCGAAGTTCTCGTCAAGATGAAGGCCGCATCCTTGAACTACCGGGATCTACTCATGATTGCCGGGAAGTACAATCCAAAGCTCCAGCGGCCCCGGATTCCCTTTTCCGATGGGGCCGGGGAGGTAACGGAGGTTGGTCCGGGGGTGACTCGCTGGAAGGTCGGCGACAGGGTGGCGAGCACCTTCTTTCGGAAGTGGATTGCGGGAGGCGTCAATGCTGACGCGGCAAGATCGGCCCGAGGAGGGGAGGTCGACGGCGTGCTCTCCGAGTACCTGGTTTCCGATGTGGAAAGCCTGGTGGCCGTTCCCGAGCACCTGAGCTTTGAAGAGGGAGCAACATTGCCCTGCGCCGCGGTCACGGCATGGAACGCGCTTACCGCGGGGGGGCTGACGTGTGGCGACACGGTCTTGACGCTCGGCACCGGTGGGGTGTCGGTTTTCGCGGTCCAACTGGCAACGGCCGCTGGGGCACGGGTGATCGGGACATCCAGTAGTGATGCCAAGCTCGACCACCTGAAAAAACTGGGTGTGAGCGACGGCATCAATTACAAAACGGTTCCCGATTGGCACAAGAAAGTTCTCGAGCTGACCAACCGTCGGGGCGTGGACCGGGTCGTCGAGGTGGGAGGAGCCGGCACGTTGCTCAAGTCGGTGCTGGCAACACGAATCGGTGGAATCGTCAGTCTTATCGGCGTGCTGACGGGTCAATCCGGCGAGGTCAACCCACTTCCCGCCGTCATGAAGGGCATCCGCATTCAGGGAATCTTCGTGGGATCACGTGAAATGTTCGAAGCGCTCAACCGCGCGATTACCACGCACGGGATCAAGCCGGTGATAGACAAAGTCTTTTCCTTTGATGAGGTCAAGGACGCGCTCCATTACCAGGAAAGCCAGGCTCACTTCGGAAAAGTGGTGGTCCGCATTTGAATGACCGGGCTCGGGAGTTCCCAAGGGCGGGCTGCATCACTCCGGGCCGTTTCGCTCTACGGTCGCGACGAACCGGATGCCCGGGTACGGAGAGCGCGTCACTCGCGCACCCTTTCGGACGATCGAGGGGGCGCATGGAAGTGGAAACCGGAGGTGACGAATGAAGCGGCGATACTATGCGCTCGGAGCAGGTGTCATCGTTCTTGCAGTTGGGGTGGCCGCATGGTGGAGCCTGCCCCGCCTGAACGACTACCAACGGCAGGGAAATTTGAACCTGCCCGGATTGATACAGCCGGTCTCGGTTCAGCGTGACGGGAAGGGGATGGCGTACATCCGTGCCCGGAACCTGGATGACGCCATTATGGCCCAAGGCTTTGTCACTGCTCAGGACCGGCTTTTTCAAATGCAGCTCACCCGCCTCCTGGCCCAGGGCCGCATTGCCGAGCTTGCCGGTGACAGAGCCAGGTCCCTCGACATTATGATGCGGACCATAGGAATTCATCGGAACGCAAAAAAACATGCCGCGATATTGGATGAAAAGACGAGACACTTCTTCCAACAATACGTGGATGGCGTCAATGCATTCGTTACGACCCGCACCGGCTCTCACCCTCTTGAATTCAAACTCGCCGGTATAAAGGCCGAACCATGGTCCATCTCCGATGCCCTTTCCGTTGCGTACTACATGGGCTGGATCACCTCGGCCAACGCAGGCACTGAAGTCATAACGCAAATGCTCGTGGATAAGGTGGGGCCAGTCAAGGCTCGTGAGATCTTTCCGCTCAATATCAATCCTGACGAGCCGACTGGCGCCGACCGGGTGGCAAGGATAATCGACAACGGATCTGAGCCGCTTCATTTGACGACCGATCGGTCCATTCTCACCTTCTGCCGCTTTCCAGTCGACGGCTCGGGAAGCAACAACTGGGCAGTGGCGCCGAAGCTGTCCCCTAGTGGGAAGCCCATCGTGGCCAATGATCCTCACCTCGACGCCAGGATCTTGCCGGGGGTGTGGTACCCGTGCGGAATCATTACACCGGAACTCCGGGCAGTGGGAGTGATGATACCCGGGATTCCGGGAATGGTCATCGGAAGGACCGATCGTGTCGCAATGGGGGTTACCAACGCGTACGGTGATTGCCAGGACCTCTTCGTAGAGAGCCTCGACCCTTCCGATTCCGGAAGATACCTGGAGGGCGACACGTCCGTACCGTTCACCGTGATCAAGGAGACGATGAAGATCAGGGACAAGAACGCTCCCGGCGGGCTCAGGGCCGAAGAGGTCGAGATCAAGCTCACCAGAAGGGGACCGGTGGTTTCCGGAGTGCTCCCGGGATTGAACACGAGCAAGGTGATAAGTCTACGGTGGGCGGCTTCCGAGACCATGGCCCCGAGTATGGGCTTGCAGGAGTTGCTGACCGCACGATCCGCGGAGGAGGTGCGAGAGGCGATAAAACAAATCAGTTTCGTCGTGCTCAACTGTGTTTTTGCGGATGTTGACGGGAACATCGGATGGCACGTCTCGGGCAAACTCCCCATCAGGTCGCAGCGTGACTCGACCGTTCCTTATGTCGTGAAGGATGGAAAAGACAATTGGACCGGCTGGATCCCGTTTGCTGAAATGCCGCACAGCATGAATTCCGGGAAAGGCTGGGTCGGCACATGCAACCATAAAACAGTGGGAAAAGACTATCCCTACTATTACTCGTCCTATTTCGCCCCTTCGTACCGTTATCGCAGGCTCAAACAGATTCTCGAGCGCCCCGGCGTGAGAACTGTTGATGAACACTGGCAATTACAGCGGGATACGAAGAACCTCATGGCCGAACAGATGGCGCCGGTATTTGCGCAGGCCCTGCTCGCCCATGAGGACACAAAGGAGATGGGGCAGATTCTCTCCGCCTGGGATCACCGGGACGATACCGACCAGGCTGGGGCGACCGTATTTCAAGGCGTGTACCGCAATCTCGCATATCTGGTTTTCAGGGATGAGTTGGGCGCGGAAATCATGGATACCATGCTCGGCACCGGGTACTTCTGGCAGGAAAGATTCCAGAAGATGGTAATGGACGGAGCTTCGCCCTGGTTCGACAATGTGCTGACCCCAAACAAAAAGGAAACCTTGGACGACCTCCTGCATGTGGCCGCGTCGCAGGCGGCCAAGACGTTTGAAGGATCACTCGGAAAGGATCCTGCACAGTGGCAGTGGGGAAAAGTGCATCAGATTGAATTCGTAAATCCCCTGAGACGGAGCGGAATCGGCAAGTCACTTGTGGGAGGAGCCGTATATCCCATGGGCGGTTCACGCGAGACACTGTACTGCGGCTGGTATGATTTTCGTAAGCCCTTTGACGTCATTCTCTCCGCCTCCCTCCGGATGGTCGCTGATCTCGGAGACGAGGAGAAGGTGATGGCCGGGTCGAACATTCAGCCCGCACATCAACGATCAGATTGAAGCATACATGCATGGGGATAACGTGTACTGGTGGTTCAGCGACAAGGCGATAGCAGATCATACGAAGAGTACCCTTGTTCTGCTGCCGGGCCGGAATAAGTCTGACATGAACAAATGAGGGTTTTCCCGAGGGCGGCGAATGCCTGGCCGCGTGGAACGCGATTTCTTTTGTGCGCAAGAATTGTTACATGAATGGTTTGGAAAGTGCATTCATCAACATTTCAAATTGTTGGCGCAACACCTTTAACCGATCGTCACAGGGCCCAGCATGATATATTGGATTCAGTGCCTCCTCGCGCTCATCTCTTGTCCACCTGCCGTGACGGAAAAACGAGATATTGTCACAATTCCAAGGACTCTGTGGATGTTGCTTTCTACAGACAGGTGTGGACGGTGGGCGGCAAATTCAGTCTCGACTTCGTGAGTCCGCTGTAGCCCCCTCGGGGTTCTTGCTTTTTCCGGGGGATGAGGGGTTGAACCACTCTCTCGTGATCGGCTGCTGTTTGCGATATCGGCTCACGCGGGAGAGTCGGGGAAGGGGACTCCGCGGACCGATCAACCCTGAAGATTTGCGCGTCGCCTGGCTCTGTGCGTGTCTTTCCATCCCTCTTTCAAGCACTTGGCATTCCCTGTACTCTCCATTCCGAATGTCCACCACCGTCGACCTGTGGCCGCGTGGGCCGAAAATTCTTGACACAGAGCCACGTTCACGCGCAAATATAGGCTCTATCCGTAGTGTCATTGATTTGTTGTTGTTGCGTTTACCCTGAGTGACCTTCAGCTTGGGGGAGGAGGTATGACTATGAGGGTGGTTGGAGTCCTTTCAACTCTTATTCTCGTTCTCGCATTGCCAACCTTGGGGATAACCCAGGGAATGGTTCAACCTACCATGCCTGGGCCGGCGGCTTATTCCGCGCCAAGCACGGGATTTTTTCCCGGGCCGGGGTCATTCGGTGACTTCGACGTGGCGGGCATCACGGTCACTCCGTCGGCGAGGATCGGGTATCAGAAGCTGGGTATGAACATCAATCTGCCGCTTAATAACGGCTGGGCCCTGGATCTAAAACTGGAGAATTCGGATATGTGGGTGTGGGGCATTGGATTGATGGTAAATCTCACGGACAATGTTGCCATTTTCTGGAGTGGTGACCTCAGTGCCGGGAAGAGAGTCACCATCCGGACCGAGGAAGAGCCGTATAACGCAGGGGCGCGTGCCGTACAATGGACCGGCTCCAACTTACAGTGGGGGACGTCCGAAGTCGGAGCGATTCTCCGTGTTTGGGAAGGCGCTTATCTGATTGGTGGCGTGAAAATGGACCGTGTCCTTATGAGACTTTCCGACCCCCGTGACCTATTCGGTCCGATAAATGGCGGCTACGGCTTCCTGTTCGATGTGGTTTTCACGTTGCCTATTATCGGTGATGTTACCATTGGTGCCGCCGCAGCCGGAGATCAGGAATATTATGCTGATTTTCAGACTACCACCTGGATGCCGTATCTCGGTGTAGGGCTGGCGGGGCCCAATTACAAGTGGTGCCTGATCGGCACTCCTTTTGCCTGGGTTGATGCTCGGATCCCGTTGAGGTATGGAGCAAACAACGCCGCCACTGGAGAGATCAGTGGGACCACCTTCGGGATCCCCTGGTTGGCAGGCGTTTTAGGGCAAGCAAGCTACGAGGATGAACTGAGATACACGTTCAATAGGACCGGCTATTTCCTGGAGAGCGACTTCGAATATACTCAGAACGTGGCTCCTAACTTCAGCCTCGGCATTTGGTGCAAAGGCACGTGGATGAAGTTCAGAGGAACGGGCACCGGCGGTTGGTCTGCGAGTGAGGGAGAAGGATTAAGTGTCTACTATCAGGTAGGTGCCCTGTCCGGCGAAATCCCGCTCTATAATAATCAGATCAATGCTTCCGATTCGGACAGCGCGAGGGGCATGGTAACCAGATTCGATTACGCGGGAGGGCTTACGGCTTTGTTGAGCTTCTAGGCTGTGTGCCAGCGTGCCAAGAGACTGATCGCCAACGGGTGACTTCGATTTAGAAGTAGCCTGATGACGATATAACGACATACCTTTTTATATTCCGCCCTATCTTGTTTTGTTCAAGAGGGGGATTTTTTCAGTTCGGGACACTCTCGTCCTGGCAACCCTGGCACGTTCCGAGAAATTATTCGTCGCCGCGTGAGAGAGACCGTCGGGGGAACGCTCGAGAAGAGAAGAGCCAAAGTTGCGCAGCCTCCGCGCTCCTCCGGAAGGTGCGACTCGTACGATGAGCAGCGTAACGGCTCG
>JARRRG010000329.1:0-7502 GCA_037380965.1 Deltaproteobacteria bacterium | reverse complement strand
GGCCTTTGTATCATGGGGATCGCAGGAATAGGGGCAATCAGCCGCAACCTCAATTTCCGGCAGGAGCTTCGCGAGCGCTCGGACCGCGGTCGATTTCGCGGTTCCCTTTGCTCCTCGGATCAAAACACCGCGGACCGCGGGGTTAATCACGGCCAGTGCAAGCGCCAGCTTCATGGAATCCTGGCCGACGATGGCGGAAAATGGGTAGATCGGTGATGACGCGGTTGATTGAGTCAATCCATGCTCCGTGAGCTGTACCAATTCACCTGCTGGTATGTCGATCGTGCCTGGAAGCGATACCCGCCGCGGAGGTCGTATGCTGTGCCCCGGTCGAGTATCGGTAGCGGGTTTCGCGGTTTCGCTTCAGCCGGTCCATCCGGCTCGGGCACGAGAGAATACTCATTCTTGATCTTGAGACGCGTGGTGTCAAGCGACGGTGAGGAGACAAGCACTCCGGCGATACGAAATCCACGTTTGACATCGGGGGAATTTTTTCGCAGAATCGAGAACCACTATTAAAATGCTCGGACCGGGTGCCGAAGGCACAACAGGGAAAATGGTGCAGTCCAGCCCGCTGGTGTGGACGAGTCCATTGCTGCCCCGCAACTGTGAACGGGGACGAAATCCGCGAGAATCCACTGCCGGTCAGGTGGGAAGGAGCGGAGAGTAGGACGATCCGTAAGCCAGGAGACCTGCCCGGTACGGCTTGCGAACCGATCGAGGGAGAGGTTCCAGAGGGTTCCGTGCCCTCACGAGACGAACCGCGTGAGCGCATCGTGAACCGCAAGGACGGAGGAACCGACTCGCCCCGATGGGTCGGTTTTTGTTTGGGAATCAGGATCGCCTTCGGCCGGTCGTGCATCGGCTTTTCGGCCGACGGTCGGAAGATCCGTTACCGCCGGACGAGATTATTGCAAGCCCTGGAGCGCTTGACGGGCTCTCGCATGGGAGACACGAGAGTGCGATATTTCCCGGTGCTCAGATAGGTGACTGTCGTGTCATACATCGTACTCGTTACCGGAGGCAGTCGAAGCGGGAAGAGCGATTACGCGAGGCGAAGAGCCGAGGCTCTTGCCGGGCCGCGAGCGTTCATCGCGACATGCACGCCTCTTGACGAAGAAATGGCCGAGCGTATCCGCAGACATCGCCTCGCTCGCGATCCGGATCAGTGGCAGACGGTCGAAGAACCCCTGCGCCCGGCTGACGTGCTGGCCAATTCGGATGAGTTCAAGGTGGTGCTTATCGACTGCCTGACGTTGTGGATCAACAACCTCATGTTCCAGGCCGAGATCGAGGGAACCGCGATTGTGGAAGACGATGTGACACGTGCCTGCGAAGGATTGCTGAACGCGTGCGATCGGTTCGACGGCACCGTTATCATGGTCACCAATGAGATCGGGATGGGCATTGTGCCCGACAATCCGATGTCGAGGCTCTACCGTGACCTTGTCGGACGTTGCAATCAGATCATGGCTGCGGCCGCGGACGAAGTGGTCCTGCTCGTGAGTGGTGTTTCCCTCAACATAAAGGGGAAAGGAAGCTGAATGAGTGTTCTGGAAGAGACGATCGCACGAATAGCCCCACGGGACAAAGATGCAGCCGACAGGGCAAAGGCCAGGCTGGAACAGCTCACCATGCCGCACTGGGCGCTGGGGCGGCTCCTGGATTTGGCCGTAGACCTTGCCGGCATAACCGGATCGGTCAGGCCGACGGTTACGAGGAAAACCGTCATTGTGATGGCCGGTGACCATGGAGTGGTAGCCGAGGGAGTGACCAAATATCCCCAGGAAGTTACCGTTCAGATGGTGGCGAACTTCGTGAACGGTGGGGCCGGCATCAACGCGCTGGCTCGAGTAGCCGGCGCGGGCGTCACGGTGGTGGACATGGGAGTGGCCGGGGATGTCACCGATCTCGTGACGCAAGGCAAGGTCGTTTCAAAGAAGATATCCCCTGGCACCGGGAACATCGCGGTTGGGCCTGCAATGAGCCGCGAAGACGCGATCCGTTCGGTTGAGGCCGGAATCGATGTGGCCCTGACCCTCCGTCATTCGGTAGATGTGATGGGCACGGGCGACATGGGCATCGGCAACACAACCCCGAGCGCGGCCACTGTGGCAGCTTTTACCGGCGCATCCCCGGAACAGGTGACCGGCAGAGGAGCGGGCCTCGACGATTCTCAGTACGGGCATAAAGTCTCGGTGGTGGAAAAGATCCTGCGGGTCAACAACCCTGATCCGTCAGACGCTCTGGACGTGCTTGCCAAAGTGGGCGGTTTCGAGATCGGGGGGATCGCCGGTCTGATCCTCGGTGCAGCCTCGATGCGAAAGCCCGTGGTCATAGACGGTCTCATTTCGACCGCGGGAGCACTGGTGGCCCATGGAATTGAGCCTCGCTCCGCGGAATACATGATAGCCGCTCACAAGAGTGTAGAAAAAGGGCACCTCATCGCGCTGAATCATCTGGGCAAGAAGCCTCTCCTCGACCTCGAGATGCGACTCGGCGAAGGCACGGGAGCGGCCCTTGCAATGGTATTGATAGACGCAGCCTTCCGAATAATGACCGAGGTCGCGACCTTCGAGGAGGCGGCGGTATCAGGGGCTGAGCAGTAGAAGGAACTCCCTCACGTGAAGAATTTTTCCCACGGCGGTCATATCAGAGAGCTTGCCACCCGCGCGGGGCTCGAGCCGGAGAAAATCCTGGATTTCTCGGCAAACATCAATCCCCTGGGGCCGCCGGAATGGCTCCGCGCGATCCTGAGCTCCGCGCTCAGCCAGGTGATTCATTACCCCGACCCCGATGCTGCTCGGCTCAAGAACCGCGCGGCAGACCGGTATCGCACCGACCCGGACACGGTGCTCGTCGGCAACGGCTCCACCGAGCTCATTTATCTGATTCCGAGAGCCGCGGGAAAGAGCCGTGCCCTGATTCCCGTGCCTTCGTATGCCGATTATGCCACTGCTTCTCAGTTCGCGGGCCTCGACGTGGAGACGCTGGCGCTGCGTGAAGAGGACGACTTCGAGCTTCACGTGCGAGACCTGGAAGACCGCGTGCGTGCCAACGATCTCGTATTCCTCGGTCATCCGAACAATCCCACCGGTCTGCCCCTTGATACGGTATCGCTCCGTTCAGCAGCCGAGCGCCATCCCGACTGCCTGTTCGTGGTAGATGAAGCTTTTGTCGATCTCGCGGAAGGCGTGAAAAGCTTTGCCGAAGACAGGCCGTCCAATGTGGTCGTTCTCATCTCGTTGACCAAGACCTACGCCATCCCGGGACTTCGATTGGGCTGTGCGCTCGCGGACAGCGAGGTCGCGCGAAAGGTGGAAGACATTCAGCCGCCCTGGTCGGTCAACGGTCTTGCCCAGGCCGTAGGCTGTGCGGCTCTGGAAGACCGGGGATATGTGGATCTCAGCCGCCGCGCGGTGACCCGTGAGCGGGAGCGCCTCTATGGAGACCTGACGTCTCTTCCCGGCATTCACGTGTACCCGGGCGTCGCGAACTTCCTGCTGGTGAGGATGGATCGAGAAGACCTCGATTCGAAAACTTCGACGGGCTCGATGAGCGTTTTTTCCGGGTGGCTGTCAAAACCCGCGAGGAAAACACCCGCCTGCTCGACAGTCTCAGACGAGCGCTCGGAATTGTAGCAAGGTCCGGCAGGAAGCGTCGTGCCAGGGCAATCATGTTCCAGGGTGCAAGCTCGAACGCGGGCAAGAGCGTGATGACCGCGGCTCTGTGCAGAATTCTGCTTCAGGACGGCTATCGGGTTGCGCCGTTCAAGTCCCAGAACATGTCCCTGAATTCCTTTGTCACCCGAGACGGCGGAGAAATGGGACGCGCACAGGTGGTTCAGGCGCAAGCCTGCCGTCTGGAGCCCGATGTCTCGATGAACCCCATCCTGCTCAAGCCCACCACCGACGTGGGAAGCCAGGTGATTGTGGGCGGCCGGCCCGTTGGGAACATGAATGTGGATGAATATGTCCGGTTCAAGCCCACGGCATTCAAAGCCGCGTGTGAGGCGTTCGATTCCCTCGCGAACGAATTCGACGCGGTCGTGCTGGAAGGAGCGGGCAGTCCCGCTGAAGTGAACCTCAAGCATCATGATATCGCCAACATGCAGATGGCTCGCTATGCCGGGTCACCGGTCGTTATCGTGGGCGATATCGATCGCGGGGGAGTATTCGCGTCATTTGTCGGAACCATGGAAGTCCTTGCCGAGTGGGAGCGCCACCTCGTGGCCGGATTCGTGGTGAATCGATTCCGCGGTCAGGCGGATATCCTCAAGGACGCTTTTTCCTACACAGAGCTTCATACGGGACGGCCGGTGCTCGGGCTCGTTCCGTTTCTCCCCGACCTCGGCTTGCCGGAGGAGGATTCGGTCACTTTCAAGAGCGGTTTCTTCAAGGATGCCGTGCCCACCGGCGATCATGTCGAGATCGCGGTCGTCGACCTCCCTCACATATCGAATTTCACCGACTTTGATGCCCTGCGGATCGAGCCTGACGTGCGGTTCAGGATCATACGATCGCCTGACGAGCTTAACCGGCCGGATGCCGTGATCTTGCCCGGCAGCAAGAATGTTCCCGGAGACCTGGCGTACCTCAAGGACAAAGGCTTTGATCGACGTATCGAACAGCTCGTGAGCAGCGAACAGAGCGAGCTTGTCGGCTTGTGCGGCGGATTTCAGATGATCGGGGAAGAAATCGCGGACCCGCATCGGATTGAGTCGCACGGGGCAACGATCCAGGGGCTGGGGTTCCTGAAGATGAGCACCGTCATGGCTGTCGAGAAGACGCTGACGCGGGTGGACGCCGTTCATCTCGAGTCCGGGCAAGCTGTGCACGGGTACGAAATCCATCACGGCCGGACTGAATCGCAGGGTTTGAAGCCGGTCCTGAGAAGAGAAGACGGCGCGTTCATCGGCGCGAGGTCATCCGACAGTCGGCTCTGGGGGACGTACCTGCACGGCATTTTTGATGCGGACGCTTTTCGCCGCTGGTTCGTCGATCGATTGCGCACCCGTCGCGGCCTCGCGGCACTCGGACAGGTGCGTGCCGCGTACGATCTCGAGCCTGCATTCGACCGACTTGCCGATGTTGTCCGGCGAGGTCTCGATATGGAAGCCGTCTACCGAATCATGGGCCTCTGATGCGGCTGGAATACCAGATCCTTGTGGCAGTAGCGCTGGACCTTGTCATCGGCGATCCCCGATGGTTCCCCCACCCCGTCAAGCTTATCGGCCGCCTCGCCCTGTTGCTCGAAGAGCCCTTCAGGAGACTGTTCACCAATCAATACCTCAGCGGCGCGGTCGCGGCCGTTTCGATCATTTCCATTACCGCGGCCGGGAGTTATGCGGTAATCTGGTTGGCAGCGACTGTCCATCCCGCAGCCGGAGACGCGGTGAGCATCTTACTCATCTACACGGGAATTGCGGCGCGAGACATGATCAGGCACAGCACTGAGGTCTGGAGGGCGTTGCGCGCGGGGGACATCGAACAGGCGAGGGTCAGGGTCGGCATGATCTGCGGACGTGATACCGATCGACTTGAGGAGCCGGGCATCGTTGGGGCAACGGTGGAAAGCGTGGCGGAGAACCTCGTCGACGGGGTAACCGCACCGCTGTTCTTTGCATTCATTGGAGGCCCTGTCGGCGTCATGGCGTACAAGGCCGTCAGTACCCTCGATTCATCGTTCGGATACAAGAACGAGCGATACAGAGATTTCGGGTGGGCTTCGGCCAGATTAGACGACATCGCGGCATTCGTCCCGAGTAGGCTTACCGCGATCCTCGTGCCGGTCGCCGCTCTCGTTGCCGGTCAAAGGTCATGGAATTCGCTGAAAATATTCCTTCGCGATCGCAGCAAGCATCCGAGTCCCAACGCGGGACAGAGTGAAGCCGCGTTCGCGGGAGCGCTCGGCGTACAATTGGGAGGACTGAGCTATTACGATGGCAGGCCGTCGAACAAACCGAAGCTTGGCGATCCTCTGTCAGACCTCTCTCCGGGTAAGATCCGCGATGCCAACACGCTGATGGCGGCCTCAAGCTTGTGTGTCCTGGCGGTTCTGCTCGGACTCGATGCGCTTTTGGTCCACGTGTGGTTTTGTGGGAGTGGTTGACAGGTCTCATCGCCTGATTCGTCTCAGGAGCCGGCTTTGAAATCTTCTTGTCCCAGAATCGTAGTGGCCGGGGCTCACAGCGGTGTCGGCAAGACCACCGTCTCTCTCGCGCTCGTTTCCGCGTTGACGGAACGCGGGTTTCGGGTTCAGGCCTTCAAGGTGGGGCCTGATTATCTCGATCCCACGTACCTCTCCATCGCGTCCGGACGACCCTGCTTCAATCTGGACGGCTGGATGACCGACCGGGATTACGTGCGCGAGCTGTTCGTCAAAGCGACAGCGGACACGGACATCGCGGTCGTAGAGGGAGTAATGGGACTTTTTGACGGTGCTGACGCGGACACCCTGGCCGGGAGCACAGCCGAAACAGCTATCTGGTTGGAGGCTCCGGTCATTCTCGTGGTGAATGCGCACGGCCTGGCTCGCAGCATTGCCCCGCTCGTCAAGGGATTCGCCGAATTTGATCCCCGCGTCCGCGTGGCAGGCGTCATCGCCAATCACACCGGCTCGGAGCGCCACGGTGAAGGGCTCGCGGATGCTCTCGCGGCTTCAGGATTGCCCGAACTGCTCGGAGCCGTTACCCGGGGCGCTTTTCCCACCTTGCCCGACCGTCATCTCGGTCTGGTTACCGCTGACAGGAGCATCGTGAGCGGCGACATGCTCGCTGCCCTTGCCGAAGCTTTCGAACGGCACGCGTCGATGGACAAAATAGTGGAGAAGGCTCGCGCAGCCCCCAGCCTTGACGTGAATATCCCTGAAGCTTCGGGGAGTTCCACCACCGAGCGGGTTCGTATCGGCCTGGCCTTTGATGAAGCCTTTCACTTCTACTATCCTGACAATCTGCTCGCGCTCGAAGCATTCGGGTGCGAGGTCGTTCGTTTTTCTCCGCTCAACGATCGCGCGCTCCCCCGGGGTCTGGACGGCATGTACCTGGGTGGCGGGTACCCGGAAGAATATGCCGGGTCGCTGGCGGCGAATCGAACCATGATAGCGTCTATCAGGCGATTCGCGGAAACCGGCAAGCCGGTGTACGGTGAATGCGGTGGATTGATGTACCTGTCTCGCGGAATCGAGACGCTCGATGGGATACGGCACGAACTGGTGGGCCTGCTGCCGGCCTGGACCCGTATGCTCGATCGACTCAAGTCGTTGGGCTATGTGGAAGCGACGCTTGTCGAGGATTCGCTCTTTGGCCTCAAGGGAGCACGCCTCAGAGGCCATGAGTTCCACTACTCGGAGCTCCTGAACGATCCGACGGAAGATCCGCTCTGGTGTCCCGTGTACTCGACACGGCGCAGGCGCTCCGAAGAGACGATCCCCGAAGGCTTTCAATCGGGAAGAATTCTGGTAAGCTACGTCCACATGCATTTTGCGTCCCGACCTGAGGCGGT
>JARRRG010000328.1:0-3971 GCA_037380965.1 Deltaproteobacteria bacterium | reverse complement strand
CCGTTGATGCGATTCCTGACATCGGGGAGAACCAGCAAATCGTGTTCACCAATTGGCAAGGCCGATCTCCCCAAGACGTTGAGGACCAGATCACGTACCCCCTTACCGTTGCTCTCCTGGGCCTCCCCGGGGTGAGAACCATACGAAGTTATTCCTACTTCGGCTTCTCAACCATATACGTGGTCTTTAACGAAGATATCGACTTCTACTGGTCTCGATCGCGGAGTCTGGAGAAGCTCAACTCACTCCCTACGGGGACCCTTCCTGCGGGGGTTCAGCCTGTCCTTGGCCCTGACGCCACGGCTCTGGGGCAGATCTTCTGGTACAACCTCGAGGGCAAGGGCTTCGGTCTCGACGAACTGAGATCGATCCAGGACTGGTACGTGCGGTACTACCTCCAGGCTGCCGAAGGTGTCAGCGAAGTGGCCTCAGTGGGTGGTTACGTCAAGGAGTACCAGATCGATGTGAACCCCGATGCAATGCGGGCCCACCAGGTAACCCTACCCGATATTTTTAACGCGGTCCGGAAATCGAATGTTGATGTAGGCGCGCGAACCATAGAGTTGAATCGTGCGGAATACGTTGTGCGCGGGCTCGGATTCATTCGCTCGGTAAAGGATCTGGAAGAGACGGTGATCAAGGTAGCGCACAATGTGCCCCTTACCATTAAGGATATCGGCACCGTACATTTAGGGCCGGCCTTGAGGCGCGGAGCTTTGGACAAGGAGGGCGCCCAGGCGGTAGGCGGCGTCGTGGTAGTTCGGTACGGGGAAAATCCACTCAAGGTGATCAAGAACGTCAAGAACAAGATCGAGGAGATATCACCGGGGCTGCCGTGGAAGGTCCTTCCTGACGGAACCACGTCGCAGGTGAAGATCGTGCCGTTTTACGATCGCACCAACCTGATTCATGAAACGCTCAACACGCTCAAGAGAGCCCTCTCCGAAGAAATACTCGTCACCATTATCGTCGTTATCATCATGGTGAACCATCTGGCCAGTTCCACCTTGATTTCCGGCCTATTGCCTCTGGCTGTGCTGATGACCTTCATCGGCATGAAGCATACGGGAGTTGACGCCAACATCATGGCGCTCTCCGGGATAGCTATTGCTATCGGGACGATGGTCGACATGGGGATAGTCCTCTGCGAGAACATCCTGCGACACCTGAAAGAAGCCAAGCCCGAGGAAAACCGTCTCGAGGTCATTCATCGGGCGACCGTCGAAGTCGGCGAAGCGGTATTAACGTCGGTCACCGTCACCATTATTTCGTTCCTGCCGGTGTTTGCCCTTACCGGCGCGGAAGGGAAGCTTTTCAAGCCGGTTGCGTTCACCAAGACGTACGCGCTCTTCGCCTCATTGATCGTGGCGCTCGTGGCCATACCACCCCTGGCTCACATTCTGTTCACGAGGAGGCCTTTCAAGACCAGGACCCGTGCCATCCTCAACGGCGTGACAGTGCTGGTGGGCCTTGGGATCGGATACTCCTATTCCTGGTGGATCGGGGCCGCGATTGTCCTTGGCGGTGGTTATAATCTGGTTGCCCTGATGCTGCCGGCCTCGGTAAGAGAAAAGATTCCCAATGCCGCGAATCTCGCCGCAATTGCCATAGTGGTGATCTTCCTTACCCAACACTGGCTTCCTCTGGGACCTGAGGTCGGAATAGTGCGGAACCTCGTCTTCGTGCTCGGACTTATTCTCGGGTTGCTCGCTCTTATGAAGTCTTTTCAGTGGCTCTACCGACCGGCGCTGATATGGTGCCTGGATCACAAGGCCGCGTTCCTCTCCATCCCGATAATTCTGGTAGTCATGGGTGCCATGGTCTGGTTGGGTTTCGACACGGTCTTCAGCTTTGTTCCGTGGGGAGCGGAAAGGCTGGGGATACAAAAGAAATCTATTGTAACGGCCCAGCACATGCACGGTCATACGATGACTGACGTGGCCCCCAGAGTAGTCCCGCCCTCCGACCCAATTCGGAGGACCCACATGTGGCAGACCTTGTCCCGAAAATTCCCCGGTCTGGGCAAGGAATTCATGCCACCACTGGACGAAGGCTCCTATCTCTATATGCCCACCACCATGCCTCATGCGTCTATCACGGAGGCCCTTGACCTGCTCAAGAAACAGAACATGGCTATCGAAGCGATACCGGAAGTGGACTCGGTCGTGGGAAAACTGGGCAGGGTGGAAAGTGCGCTCGACCCCGCACCCATCTCCATGTTTGAGACCATCATCAACTATCTGCCGGAATACAAGACGGACCCGAAAACGGGAAAACAGGTACTCGACCCCAAAACCGGCAAACCGATTCGCAATTGGAGACCGCAGATCAGGAATCCAAACGACATCTGGAAAGAGATACTCAAAGCCGGTCAAATCCCCGGAACCACGTCCGCCCCGAAATTACAGCCCATAGCCGCGAGGATCGTGATGCTTCAGAGCGGCATGAGGGCGCCTATGGGGCTCAAGCTGCGGGGAACGAGCCTCGAGGAACTGGAGCGTGTGGGACTTCAAATCGAGCGTTTCCTGAAAGAGGTGCCTTCTATCGAACCCGACTCGGTGGTGGCGGACCGCGTGGTGGGCAAACCCTATCTCGAGATCAAGATCAATAGGCCCGAGATTGCCCGGTACGGGATCAACGTCCGGGATGTCCAGGACATCATTGAGATAGCCATAGGCGGAAAGCGGTTAACCACTACGGTCGAGGGTCGGGAGCGCTATCCGGTAAGGGTTCGATACCAGCGTGAGCTTCGAGACTCGGTTGAGGCATTGGAGAACATCCTGGTTCCCGGAGCCGGAGGAGTCCAGGTGCCGCTCAAGCAGGTCGCGCAAATCAAGTACGTCCGCGGGCCGCAAGTTATCAAGAGCGAAGACACATTCCTCGTAAGTTACGTGATCTTCGACAAAAAACCCGATAAAGCCGAGGTCGACGTGGTCCAGGACGCGGCAAATTACTTGAAGCAGAAGATCAAGAGCGGGGAATTGAAACTTCCACCCGGTTTCTCCTACGTCTTCGCCGGGTCGTATGAAAACCAGGTGAGATCTGAAACAACCTTGAGATTGGTGGTACCGCTGGCGCTCGTGATCATTTTCATGATCCTCTACTTTCAGTTCAGGGCGGTGCCGACCTCGCTCGTGGTCTTCTCGGGGATTTTCGTCGCGTGGGCCGGCGGCTTCATGATGATCTGGTTGTATGCCCAACCCTGGTTTCTCGATTTCAGCGTGTTTGGAGTAAGTATGCGCGAGCTGTTTCAGATCAGGACGTACAATCTGAGTGTGGCCGTGTGGGTGGGCTTTCTGGCCCTGTTCGGAATAGCGACTGAAAACGGGGTCATTTTCTGCACGTACCTCGACCAGGTCTTCAAGGCTCGCAACGTACAGTCAGTCGCTGACATTCGTGAGGCTACACTTGAGGCTGGAATGAAACGGATCAGGCCGGCCCTGATGACCGCGGCCACAACGATTCTGGCGCTCATCCCGGTCCTCACCTCCACCGGCAGAGGCGCGGACGTCATGGTACCCATGGCGCTTCCTTCCTTCGGCGGCATGAGCGTGGGGCTCATCACCGTATTCGTGGTTCCCACGCTCTATTGCCTGGTGAAGGAAGTGCAGTTCAAGGCGCAAATGCGAAGCCAGGGGGTGAGGTCGTGATTGGCAAGCGAAATCAAAAGGTCGAACCGTTGGAAGCTGGCTTCATGTCGGCGTTGATAATAGACGACAGGCAAAAAGGAGGTTGTTCCGATGAATGCAACACTACGGATTGGAACGGTGGCCGTCCTGTGCGGTCTTTTCATGCTTACCCTATTCGTGCAGGCAAACGCCCAGGGCGGGGCAAAGACACCGGTCCAGGAACAAATAGCAAAGACGCAGAGCACAATTCTGGAGGGCTCCAAGAAGGTGATGGACGGAGCCAAAGTCATGAGCCAGGCGTTGAAAATGATGAAGGCTCGGCAGGATCTTGATAAAGCCGGC
>JARRRG010000327.1:0-3978 GCA_037380965.1 Deltaproteobacteria bacterium | reverse complement strand
CGGTGCCCTGTCTTTATTTGAGGCCGCCGTCCACAAGGTCGACATTTTCTCCGGAGAGCAAGGCGTTAGGCGGAAAGGCGAGGGGGTTTTGCCGTTTGTCACGTATCCCGCCCGTCCAGTCGAAAAGATTAATGACTTCGTAGTGTTCCTGAGAAACGGCGTCCATGTTGCCACCTTTTTCTCTTCTCGTTCCCCACCACAAGGTCGAGTTGGGGATGGGGGTGCCTAATGCGTGCTGTGACGCTTCAATGAAAAAAACAGGCAAGGTTTATGCCGGAATTCCTCCGCGGCTCCGCGTCGGACAGCGTGAGAAGTGCTGAGCAAGGCTTCGATCCGATTGGCTGGAGAACAGGGAACCAGGGTCGGCACATGGCGACTGTTCTTTGGATGCGGCTCTGTCTTCAGCGGAATCGGTTATTGTCATGAAGGAGAGGTCTGACCTTGCTCAGCGCCGGCACAATCAGCTCAGCGATAACACCTCAGAGACATTCCAGGCGGATCGGCTTCTCCGAGGAGGTTTTGCTTTTCCTGCTCGTACAACCGAGAGTATTCGTTGAATTTGGTGTCCGCGCCCGGCGCGTGGCGGTCCCGGAGGAACGCCTGCTTAAGGGTGAAGTACACAAAAACCATGTCGTGCGTTTTCGGCAGAGGAGGATTCGGGTTGGCTGAAGAACAGGTGAGCTCATCGGGCAAGTAGGAATGATAGAGGCAGTACCCCGATTGCAGGTCCACGTTCGGGGGAGGCCAGACGTACATGCGATCGTTCTGCACGATGTAATACTCCGGCAAGCCCGGCACATTCGATCCCGTCTTCAACTCCTGGTATTCCTGGAAGCCGGGTAACGGCTTCATCGCATGGTCCAGCCCACTGAACCGGGCCTGGTGAACATCCTGATAGTCGGGCAGGAGGGTGAGTAAATCTACGTGATTTTGCCCGGAAGACGCGGGAATCCACGACTCCCGGCGCCAATAGCCTTCCTGGGCGAGGTCCTGCTGGCACCGATTGATTGAGCGTAGTATGAAATCGTCCGACAGAAATCCGCCGAGAGATTCATTGAACAGGTCCCGGACGGTGTCGACGATGCCACCGACTCTTCCCGCGCATTCCGAGACCGTGGTTTCAAGCACCGCCATCATGAGGGAAAGAGCAAGGACTTTTATTGCATGAGGATCTTCATTCTCGGATGCGGGGATCCTCTTGATGGTGAAACTAAGCAGATCTCCCGGTGCTATTGCCGCATCGCCGATATGGCCGGCCTGCGCGGAGCCGGTCACACAGCAAATTCTCGTCGAGAGTTGATCAGTTGCCGCGGCAGATTCAAATTCGAATGCAGAGGTCTCGACCTCATCCTGTTCGTCAGTCGCGTCGACTTCCGGCCTAAGGAGTAGCGCGATGACCTGCCACCTGTGGTTCGCGGATACGGAACTGGACGATTCATGCCACCTCAAAAAGAAGTCGCTGCCGCTGCGGTAAGTGTCAGGCACGACGATACCGAAGCGGGCTTCGTCATTCAGCTCCCACTCTCTGTACCCGGCCTGAGACACGGGATCGTAGAGGTCCGAAGGAACCGCGCCGGAGGACGGAATTAGAGTCCAGACAGGTATTTCTGACATCCTGAGCCCCTTTTCCCGGTAATGGTGTCCGCCTTATGATTAGTCAATGGCGGTGGTTCAAACCTCTCATGAGGTCCTCGTAGATTTCCTGCAATGACCATTTCAGCCCCCATCCGGGATAATCCTTTCTAAACTTCGAAGTGTCGCTCATGTATATCCTGTGGTCGCCGGCGCGGTTTTTCTCGAGGTACGTCGTATTGAGCCTCCGGCCGGCTATACTCTCCAGCGCATCGATGGCTTCCAGTATGGAGCAACTGTTCTTGCGACCGCCACCGATGTTGTACACCATCCCCGGCTTGGGAGGCGACAAGCAGACCATGTACATTGCCGTGACATAATCGAAGGAGTGAATGTTGTCACGGACCTGTTTCCCCGCGTATCCAAAGATGGTGTAGGTCCTTTCCTCCCTCAGACATCGGGCCAGATAGGGCAAGAATCCCTGAGGCTCTGCCGCGGAATGGCTCGGGCCCGTCATGCAATTTCCGCGGAAGCTCACCGTGGGCATGCCGTAGGATAAGCCATATTCCTGTACCAACAGATCGGCCGAAGCCTTACCGGAACCGTAGATCCCCCTCCCCGCACCTGGCTCCAATGGGAAGGTCTCTTTTACGCCTTCAAACGACCAACCGTCCAAGCGATTACTGTTGGACAAGTCAGAGTTATGACGAGTTAGTGAGAAATCGAAACGGGAAGAGTATTCCACGTGCGGTATGTTATTGATCGGCCCGTACACTTTGCTTGAGGAACAGAAGAGAAAAGGCACGTCCGGCATGTGCTTGCGACACCCTTCCAACAGGTTGAGCGTGCCGGTCACATTCACGTGGAAATCAACGACAGGATGGATACGAGCGTACTCATGCGCGGGCTGCGCGGCACAGTGGAGGACGTAATCAGGTTTGATGTCACGAATGCACCGCTCAATCGCGGGAGCGTCACGGATGTCGAGGTCGTGATGCAGGAATGCTCGTGTATCCTCTTTGAGGCGCTCAAGATTCGAGTTTGTGTTACCGTCGGGGCCGAAAAAGCGCTCTCTTAAATTGTTGTCGATTCCATGGACCTGGTACCCGAATTTGTCAAAGAGCCGAACCGCGGTCGATCCGATAAGACCCGACGAACCGGTGACAAGCACTTTCCTGGATCTCATAATCTGTCTCCGGTGAACGCTTTGGCTGAAAGAGCGTGAACGGTTAACCTGGAAGCCATCGTGTGAATGGACCCTGAGGTGGGGCGCCCGGGAGATGCCTCAGCGGATGCGGCAGGAAACGCTGCGTCTGTGGCAGAGGATCGGCATCAATATACCCAAATCAAATTTGGCGGCAATTCAGGATCGTCGTCAACGTGAATGAAATCTCTACCGACTCCTATTCGGTTGAACAGAGAAAAGGCTTGATTCAAAAACGCGAACCTGAACGCAGAGTCTGCGCAACGGATATCCGCGGCATGGCTCACTCCGCTCTTTGCGAGGTGAGCGGAACGGGGATCGCCTCCTACCATACGGTTGTGTCGCTCGCACCGGGTTCCGGAGACAATCGTAACCGGCATATTTATCCGCTGCCGAATTCTGTCAAGTTTCTCAACCAGCTCCATTGAAATGGCATCGGGATGATCACACAAGCCGTGACACTTGCACGTGAACTCACGAGGCGTGAAGTGCCTGATCTCCTTCCATGAGTGGACGGTGTTGCGAGTGAATCCTCGCGTGGCCGTTTTCGCGGTGTCTGTTCCTGAACGTGGTTTTCTCGGCTTACCCTTGGGCCATCCCATCTCAGTCACTCCTTGCTCGTGATGATGACAATGGATACGGGCTCGAGCGGCGTGCCGCAGCTCGCGCGTCGGAAGCTCTCCCTCGCCCCGGATCTGCTTTGGACCGGGACGGGGCAGAAGATCCGTTGGTTCATATCAACTGGTATTGTGTAATAGGAGAGGACGATTGCTAGGGTTGGCAGAGCGTAATGCCCCTTCCGCCTTTCCAGAAGAATCAGACTCAGAGCGTATTTTGCTCGAGAGCAAAGATTCCATCGCCCCGATCACCTGACGCGTTGGGATGCCCGTCATACAGGGGTGTCCCTCGATAGGGCAGGGTTCCCTATCCATGGACCACTGATCCCCACTGATACAAGGCCGTTCCCGGATGACCGTCGTCGATACCGGCTCGGTCGTTCCCTCCTGGCACAAGCGCGCCGGAACGGGAACACCCGGACACGTGCCTTGTATGTTGATGATATTGTCTCGTCGGTATCCGAAGTGTTCAGGCTTGGATCGTCCCCAGAGAACGACGGTCGGCACACCGAGGGCTGCTGCCGCATGATGAGCCATGGTATCGACGCTCACCAGCAGGCGTGCTTTTCCAATGCACCCGAACGC
>JARRRG010000326.1:0-3991 GCA_037380965.1 Deltaproteobacteria bacterium | reverse complement strand
CCTGACCCATAGAGCCGCCTCCCCCGATGACCACGATCTTCTTTACCTCTTCCACCGTCAGGCCCATAGTGCACCTCCTTTTACCTGTAACTCAAAGGACGCTCTGCCCTCTTTGTCTTCGATTCGTACGCGGGGGACGTCAAGCACCAGACGAAAAGCGGAAAGACCCGCAGGCCGCGTGACCCCGTCTGCCGGTTTTCTTCCCACTTCCCGTGTGAGAAAAGGGCCCGGAATGGACCCTGTCAATACCCGATCCAGGCCCCTGAGATCGACATCCCGTCAAAGGCCCGGAACAAATGAAACCAAAACGGCGCGCGTCCCTCCTAGGTCCCGAAAATGGCCACACTTGCCACAGCCATGCCGGGAAAACCTCCCAGGTTATGCGTGAGCGCGAGCTGGGGATCTTTGATCTGCCGTTCCCCGGCCTTTCCCTGAAGCTGCTTGTAGCATTCATAGGTCATCCGGAGACCCGTCGCCGCGATCGGATGACCGAAGCACTTGAGCCCGCCGTCGGTCTGACAGGGGACCTGACCGTCCAATTCGAAGAAACCCGCTTCAATATCTTCTTTGGCCCGGCCTCTCGGAGAGATCTGAAGGTCTTCATAGGTGACCAGCTCGGTAATGGAAAAACAGTCATGTACCTCCATCATGCTGATCTGTTCCCGGGGATTGGTCACCCCGGCCTCGTTGTACGCCTTCACCCCCGCCCGGTACGTTGACTCGACATGAGCGCCGTCCCAATTCGCGTACGCATGCTCCTCACCGCTCGTCACGGCGAGCTGGAGTGCTTTGACGTACACGGGATCGGGACGGAGTTTTTTCGCTATCTCCGGGGTCGTGACAATCGCGCACGCCGCGCCGTCGCTCACGCCGCAGCAATCGAACAACCCGAGCGGCCATGCGATAATGGGGGCTTTCATGACCTGCTCCGGCGAGACCTCTCTCCTCAGGTGGGCTTTCGGCACCAGCACGCCGTTCTTGTGGCTCTTGGCGGAAATCTTGGCCATAGCCAGCTTGCCCTCTTCCGGCGAGAGGTTGTACTTGGCAAAATAGCGGGTGGCCATCATGGCAAACGCGCCCGGAGCCGTGACGTTGGGGAAGACGAACCGGTTCTCGTTACCCATGACCCGCCCCAGATCGGGGAGGCCGCCATAACCGGTATCCTTCAGTTTCTCCACACCCATGGCCAGTGCGATGTCGTAGGCCCCCGAAGCCACGGCATACACGGCTCCTCGTATGGCTTCGGTGCCGCTTGCACAGAAATTCTCAACCCGGGTGACCGGAAGGAAGGGAAGCTTCAGGGTCTTCGACAGGGGCTGGCCGCTCTTCCCCACATTCACTTCGTCAAAGCACGTGGCCAGCCACGCGGCTTCGATATCTTTTCTCTCGATACCAGCGTCTTCCATGGCCTCGAGATAAGCTTCGACCATGAGATCCGCGGCGCTCTTGTCCCACAGTTCCCCGAATTTCGTACAACCCATCCCCACAATGGCCACTTTATCTTTGATCCCTTTCGCCATTGATCTGACCTCCTCATTCCCGGGCGCGATCTCTACCGTATCACTCCGAGGCCGGAACCGCCTTCCAGAAGTATTCGTGAATACCCCGGAAGGAGTCGTGGTATTTCCGCCGAAAACTCATCTCCATTGGCATGCCGACCTTCAAATCTTCGGGCCGGCAGTCGGTGAAATCGACAAAGAGCCGCCCGCCGCCTTCCACATCGACGAGCCCGTAAATCGCGGGCGGATCGACACTGTACGCGAGCGCATCGCTCGTGTACGTGAATACCGTCCCCTTTTTCTGTGCAAAGGAGTAATCTTCCATCCGGTCGATAACGCCGCAGTCCGGGTTCACACATACTCGTTGCGGGGGAAATTGCGGGATTCCGCATGCGGTGCAGCGCGATCCTATGAGCCCGTGGATGGCACGCCGTTCCCGCCATAAATGAGAAAACGCGGTGGCATTCTCCAGCTCGCCGCGGATCCCCACCTCTTTGGGAACCATATCGCGATACACGGTATATTTCTCATAGCTCGGGAGATCCGCCCGCCGCGCCAGATGCCCTTTCATCCCTTTGATGCCGAGACTCTCATCGACGCTCCCCACCACTTCGAAACCGAGGACGTCACTCCCATTTCCATAACTCGCCATGAGCACCTTATCGCCCGGCTGCGATTCCTCGAGCGCGGCAACGAGCATCATGAGCGGATACGCGGCCCCGGTGTCCCCGACGGTGGACATGAGATTGTCCTGGAGCTGCTCGGGCTTGAATCCGAGCTTCTTGGCGATGGATCCCTGTTCGCGGCCATAGGGACAGGGAATCACGAGCTTTGTCACCTCATCGGGCTTCATTCCCGTCTTGGCCATGAACCCTGAGAGAGCTTCCGGAATGATTTTCATGTACCCCTCATCCCGAATGAAGCGGTCCTCCCAGGGCTTGTCGAATTGATCATTCCCGGAGCGCCAACGATCCATGAAATCATAGGTGAGCGAATGGGAGCCGATGAAGGTGGCCAGGAGATTTTCCTCCCCCACGAGCAAGGCCGCGGCTCCATCCCCAAACATATGTTCCTGCGCGCTCCCCATCCTCCCGAGGCGGCAGTCGGAAGCCAGGACCAGCATGTTCTTGTCGCTTCCCGAAGGAATTCCGTCGAGCGCGGCGAGGAGCGCGGTGGTGCCGGCCCGCAAGGAGGAAGCAAAATCCGCGCTCCTTGTCTGGGGCGAGAGATCGAGCGCTGAGAGAACGATGCCGGCATTGAGTCGTTCCCGGTACGGGAGCGTACTCGAAGCCAGATAGACCCCATTGATCATCCCGGAATCTCGCTGCCGCGTGCAGTCCATTGCCGCGGCAACAGCCATGCTGATCGGGTCTTCATCGTAGTTGGCAACCGCCTTTTCGCCACGAGCTTGACCGGCCGTTGCAGGATTGATCCATCCCGCGGCCTGAAAGATCAGCTTGCGGTTCAGCCGATAAAAGGGCACGTAACTGCCGTAAGAGACAATTCCAACCATTCCTGTCTCCCTCCTTGATGCTGGAATCACGTTCCGTGGAGCACTTCAGATAGATCTGCCGCACGCATCGGGTCCCTCTCCCGCGAGACTCGCGGCCGGCTGAGCGAACGAGCTCGCGCTGGCCGGGGTTCCCTCTCCCACTCCGGGGCAACATCCGTTTTTCTGTGAGCCGGCAACCTCAGCGACCCGAGAAAACGGGCTTGCGCTTCTCAAAGAAGGCCGAAGCCGCTTCCCGGTGATCCTGCGAAGTGTAGCATAGACGATTGAATTGAGTTTCAAGTCGAACGCTCTCTTCGAAAGAGCTTTCGGCTCCTTTCCGGACTACATGTTTTGTCAAGCCTAGAGCAAGCGGAGGTAATTCAGCAAGGTAGCGGGCCATGGTCGTGGCTTCCTCGATGAGCTCGCTTTCCTCCACCACTCGGCTGACCAACCCCATGCTCAGAGCTTCTGAAGCATCAAATCTGCGAGCGGTTAACGATAGTTCGAGAGCCTTGGCCAGGCCGACCAATGCAGGCAGCGTGTACGTTATGCCCAGCTCCGGCACAAGCCCCATTTTGGGAAACTCTGCGCCGAATTGCGTCTTCTCCGCGGCCATCCGGATGTCACACAGAAGAGAGAGCGCAAATCCGGCGCCAAGAACATACCCGTGCAGGGCCCCGATCACCGGCTTGCGTACGCGGCCTACCTGACCAAGCTTGAAAGAAAGCTCATTCAAAAAGCTCTCGACCTCGTCCGCGGACATCTTGCTGATCTCGTTGAGGAAGCTGACATCCCCTCCCGCACAAAAGGCTTTACCCGCGCCGCTCAAGACAATGACGCGGAGGTGCTCGTCCCCGCCGCACTCTCTGAAGCACGCGTACAGGTCATCAATCAATTGGCTGTTCAGGACATTCATCACATCAGGCCGGTTGAGGCGCACATGGGCAATGTGCTCGTCGATGCGATCAAGCGTGACGGTCTCACTCACCTGTTCACCTCC
>JARRRG010000325.1:0-4606 GCA_037380965.1 Deltaproteobacteria bacterium | reverse complement strand
TGCTCGGAGCTCAGGAAGGCCACGCGGCGGTCGTACGACTGCTGGCCGGCAAAAAGGCAGATCTCAACGCGAAGAATAATCGGGGAAGTACGGCTCTGCTCCTGGCCACTCGGAATGCGCACAAGGATGTGGTACGAGTGCTCTTGTCACGAGGCGCGGACGTCAACGTGAGAGACTGGGAAGGAAAGACAGCCTTGAATCTTGCCGCCGAAAGAGCGCTGACCGGCGTGCTGGAAGTCTTGAAAAGACGGTGACACCACTCACGGATCCCAAGAGATCGAATCCTCGTCACAGGCTGCAATGAGACAATCATCGTGTCTCTGGTGTGAGCCTCCGTCACTTCTGTTGCCCGGAACGCGGCGTCCCCATTCATCGATATGGAATGGTCGCGAGAGCGAAAGATCGCGTCGCCTGCGCATCTTCTGCTCCGCACCACGTCCAAAGCCTGCCAATCGCCTTGACACAGGAGTATGGAGGCCGGAAAAACTGCGGTCTTCGACCCGCGTTCAGCCCCCTGCCGATTGAAGGGATTGAAAAGTGGGGCTCCCAAGAGCGGCCGTGCCTGGCTTTGCGGGAACAACTGGGACCTCGCCACGCACTGTCGGGACTCGTCATTTCCCACGAGTTCAAAAGGGAGCGAAAGGGTGTCAACCGATTTCCGGCATGGTCGGTGAAACCATGCCGGCCGCTCTTCTTCTTCCAATTTTTCAAACAGCCCCCGGGTTGCTTGGGATCAAGCCTTCCCGGCAAGCTGAAGACGCCGTTCTACCTGCGATTCTGCCGAGGGCGGTCCGTCCTCGGCCGTGCCTCATTAACCTTGAGCGCACGCCCATCGAGGTCTTTGCCGTCCAGCGCTGAAACGGCCGCTCGTGCTTCCTCCTCGTTCGGCATCTCGACAAATCCGAAACCACGGGAACGTCCAGTGTACCGATCCGTGATAATCTTTACAGACTCCACCTCGCCGTGTGCCTCAAAAAGTGCACGCACCGCATCCTCGGTGGAGCTCCAGGCCAAATTCCCCACATAAATGTTCATCATCCTACCTCTTGGTTCCTTTCCTCGGCCCTACCGTCGAACATTCGTGAACCGGACCGTGTACCGGTACAACTGTCTAATATTATCCGGTTTACGCAAGAAATCAATCAAAAAATGCATGGGATCGCCCGGAGAGGGCTGCTGGAAGCGGGTCGGCGACCCGAATGGCAAGCGTCCGAACCGGCCCGAAAAAGGGTGGGCACGCACCCGATCTTCTCCACCGACACCAACCCTTAACTCTTTTTTCCCCTTCCTGTAGCAATCCGCGAACTGCAAAATGGAGCCGATACATTCCCCGGATCGTCGCGAGGTCGCGTGTCTCGGCCCGAAATCTCCCCGTCTCACCTGTCTTGACCTCCTTGCGCAGAGTGTCTACGCTAAGGATAAGGCTGACAACGGTTCTCTGAAGATACCGTACCATGCACGAAAGAGGAGGACGAGCCGAACCGATGGCTGGCAGCATGCGACCAATATTCGTAGCACTTCTATTAGCTTTAATGGGGCCCTATGCCCTTGCGGAACAGTATTGCATAGGCCTGGCATTGCCGGACGGCACGCACGGTCGGGGCCCTGAAAGCCGTGCCATAGTCCGGGTGATGAGGATTTATGAGAATCAACTGGCGGGCCCCCTGGGAAGTAGACTCGCGGAAGAGTTCGGTTTTAGGCCGCCCTCGATAAAATTCAAGGTCAGATTCGAGCCGACTCATGACAAGGATTATACGCGAAAGGTGGCCAAGGAGTTTGTTCAATCCCCCTGCGTAGCCGTAATCGGACATTGGGATTCCGGAACGGCCCTCGCGGCCCGGCCGGTTTATGAAAAGTCGGATATGGCGCTCATAGCGCCCGTGGCCACGAATCCTGTGGTGACCCACGGGTCGAAGACCGTTTTCACCATGATGTATAACGACGACTGGCAGGGGGCGGTCATTGCTGCCTATGTGACGAAGGTCCTCAAGAAAGAGGCCGTCGCGGTGGGGTACGCGGACGACGTGTACGGTCGCGGTTTATTGAAGAGCTTCATGAAACAGGCCGAGTCGATGGGGTCCCCTCCCGTGGCCACGATCCCTTTGGAGCCCCGCAGCGATGCCGCGAAGCCCTCGCATCACGAAGGATGGACCGCCGCGTGCGAGAACGCGGATGCGGTTGTGTTGTTCACCAATGAGAAGACGGGGATCGAGGTGTTTCGTGAATTGAGGAAGCATGGAATTCAGGTTCCTGTCATCGGCGCGGATGCCTTTAAGAGCCTTTCTCTGATCAGGGATGTCGACAAGGTCGCGAAAGAGTTGTCCCTGGCACAGCCAAATCTCGTGATTGCCAGTCCCTTCTTTTATGAGCTGGCGCCTCTCCCGGCATACCATGTGAGGCGTCTCTATCAGCAGGCCGTACGGAAGGAGATGGCCCAGCGCCAAAACCTGCAAGGGCCTCTCAACGAGGATCCCCCACCCTACGCGGGACTATTTCTTGACGCGGCATTCCTCATCACCAGGGGCATTATGGTCGGTCAGAAGGCCGGCCTCAGCTCCGTACCCGAGATGCGGGAGGCCGTGCTGAACTATCTCAGGAGTCTGGACACGCCGGAAGACGCGGTGGATGGTTTCTCGGGCAAGCTGTACTTTAACCGAAACGGAAATATTCCCAGACCGGTGCTCTTCGCATGGGTCGAGAAGGACGCGTTGCGGCCGGCCTTCACCCAACTCACGTCCGCAAAAGAGTCTTGGCGTGATCGGGCCGCGACCTCACGGGGAGAGAGACGTCCGATCTGGGAAGTGGCTGGGAAGCCCATGGTGGAAACACACGTGGTGCTGACGGGCATCAATTTATTCCGAATCGACAATATCGATCTTCGCAACCAGACATTCGATGCGGAGTTCTTTCTCTGGTTCAAATGGGAGCGTCCCGAGAATCTGGAACTGAACCAAAACACCATTTTCTTCTGGAATGGGATTTACAGCGTTAACGATCAACTTGTTGAGCTTGCGGAAGATCTGAATTCGGATCCGAAGTACCGCGCCGTGAGAGTCAAAGGCAGCTTTCTCGACGAGTACGATCTTCACAACTATCCTTTTGACGTGCAAACGCTTCACATTGCTTTTTCGCTGCAGAAGTACGGCACCGACCGCGTGAAGCTGGCTATGGATGAGGACGTGTTTGCCGCGGAAGACCGGTTCACGATCTTCCCGAGAGAGTACGAGCGAGCCGGGGGGGTGGAGCACATGTCGGGGACCAGGCGGCTTCAGTCAACATTGGGTGACGCGAGGCGGGATTCCGTCGGCGGCAGGGGGATTGATTTCTCGGTCTACCAGGTGAAGCTCACGGTCCGGAGGAATCCTTTTCCTTATCTGCTCCAGCTGTTACTCCCGCTCTTCGTTTTGAGCGCCATCTCTCTCTCGGTCTATTGGGTTCCCGTGCGCCACTTCGGGGTTCGCGTCACGCTCGTCCTGACCGCGCTCCTGAGCGTGCTCGTGTTCCACATGTCAAAGGCGGACGCCCTGCCGAACGTGGGGTACATGACCCTGGCGGACAAGTATTTCGTCTTTGCCTATCTCATCATGACCGTGAGCATTCTCGCCAACATTTGGATCGAGTGGGTACGTACGAAGCGATCGATGGCGAAGGCAGAAATAATCAATTCAGGATGTCGCTACATCGTGACCGCGGCAGCCGTCTTTCTTTTTCTCGAGCTCTCGGTTCCCGCGATAGAACGCTGGTATTTCCGAGCGATTGTTGGGTTGGGCTTTGTTTTCGCCATCTGGCTCGTCTCTGAATTCGTGCGCAACGTTCCCGGGGTGCAGGCAAAGCTCAACAAGAGTCTTCTGTCGCGCTCCCACAGCGACTCTTCTCACACGAAGGAAGCAACTCACGGGGGGTCTTGAGGCCCCGGAGCTCGATACGAGTGACGAGGCCGGAGGGGTGCTCGCGTCCCCGTCACCGCTTCCTCTTCGATGAGACCCGGCACGTTGCACCATGGTTATGAACCCCTGGCCAAGGGGCACGGTGTTGAGGTATACTCGTGCAGCCGCGAATCACGCTTCGTGCCGAGTGCGCGGCGCAATGACTCGCGCTCCCCCTTTCTCAGAGATACCGAACCTCACTGGTGCAGGCCGAGCAGGCGCAAACATCCTCGTGTGCCCTGACGCGCCGGATCTCGCGGGTGGGAGCAGCGCACGGGAGGGTGACCCTGACAGAGCCAGTTATTATCAGCGCGGTGCGGACACCGGTCGGAAAGTATATGGGAACGCTCCGGGATGTTCCCGCATATGATCTTGGGGCTCTCGTGCTCACCGACGCGGTCGAGAGGATCGGGCTCGATCCGGCCATGGTTGACGAAGTCATCATGGGGCAGTCCTACCAGACTGGGGAGTATGTCAATATCGCTCGTATGGCGCTCCTCAAGGCCGGTTGGCCCGAGCGTATTCCCGGCATGACCCTGGACAGGCGGTGTTGCACCGGCTTGGACACAGTGCGCATGGCCGCAATGATGATCGAGGCTCGACACGCGGAGATCGTGGTGGCCGGTGGCGTCGAGAGCATGAGCTCGGCCGAATTCTACGTGCCGGGTGACATCAAGTGG
>JARRRG010000324.1:0-4000 GCA_037380965.1 Deltaproteobacteria bacterium | reverse complement strand
GTTTATGCATCGCTCGACATCCCTCTGGCTTCGCGCGGAAGCCGAGGGTTTGCCTTTTGGCAGGAGAGCGCCGGGCGAGGGTGTCCGCGCGATGGCTTTTTTCGCGGGAACGGCCGCCTGTTTCGGAGGGGGACTCTTTATCGCCGGCTTTTGCTTCAAGGCGGTCTTCGGCGCATTCAGCTTGGATGGTGCAGGCTTTACGCCTCTGCCCTGCTGAACCGCGGGCTGCGGGGGCATGGGCCGGCGGGTTCGAATCGGTGTCACGGCCGGAGCTGCCTTGGTCGGGACCGGGACCACCCTCACACTAGGTTTTGGAGGAAGGAATGGTACTCCCCTCACTCCGGGTCTTACGACCGGCGCGGCTTTCACCGGATGCACATTTCTCCGAACCAGGGGTCGCTTGTTCGCAGAATGTGCCCGGACACGTACGCCCCGAACGTCAACCCGGCTGGCGGGCGCAGGCGCCTTCACTCTCGGCTGAGAGGGCGGTGCAGCCGTTACTGCTCCTTTTGCGGGGACCGCGGTCTTGTTGACAACCGGCTTTGCCTGCAAGAGCGCCTTGGTTGCGGGATGGAGCTGCGCGCGGGATGCAGGAACTCCGCGAGTTGCAGGGTGTTTTAACGAGAACGCGCGGGGAGGGACCATTTTCCGGAAGGTTCCCTCTTTGGACACCGCCGCGCCATTGGGCGCAACGTGCTTGACGCGACCCTTGGGCGAATTCACAACCGGTGCCTGCGGTAAAGCCTTGGGCGCGGCCGGCTGCACCGGTTTTGCCGCAACGGCTTGCTGTGGAGGTGCTGGAGTGGCCGATGGGGTCACCACAGCACTCTTCGCGACCGTTGGAGAGGGTGCGGCAGTCGACTGGCCACCGTCGGACGCGAAGCAATTAGTCGAAAAGACTGACACAGCAAGGATGGCTGTCGCTATCAGCAGGATTCTCCTCATAGCTTCTCCTTGAGCGTGGGTTTGGAGGCCCTCAGGGGACGAGGATCCTCGCTTTCTGGGAAGCTACAACAAATAGCTTTTTTTATCAAGTGATTATTCATAAATCATATTGTATTACATGAAGTCTGCTCCTGCCCCGTGCCCCGCTGAGCGCGACCTCCACAGAGGCCCGGATCACCGCCAATCCCCCCCGTGACAGCCGTTTTTTCTTGCAAACGGGTAGTGCCCCGGGTAAGTTCAATGGTTATGTTTGATTGTGTTGATAGTGCAATCGCTCCTCCATGATTGATGAGTGGGCTCGGCCGAAGGGCGCGCTTACGCGAATACTACGACGGCGCGGTTGGTCGTGTGGAGGGGGAATATGTGGGAGGCATTAGATTCATGAACCTTCACGAGTATCAGTCCAAGGAGATCCTGGCCTCCCGGGGCGTAACGACTCCGAGAGGCTCGGTCTGTTACGATCCCCTGGAGGTGCTCATTGCGGCGCGGCACCTTAAGAGCGACCGAGTGGTGCTCAAGGCTCAGGTCCATTCGGGTGGCCGAGGCAAGGCCGGGGGCGTGGCGGTGATGTCGATGAATGACGACATCAGGAGCGCAGCGGCCGAGATCCTCGGGCGGAGGCTTGTTACCTCTCAGACGGGTCCGGAGGGCAAGCCGGTGAGTTGCCTGCTGGTGGAAGAGGTCTTGCCCATAGAGCGTGAGTTCTACCTGGGAGTGATCCTGGATCGGAAAACACGGCGGGTGACCATTATGGCAAGTCCGGCAGGGGGAATGGAGATCGAACAACTTGCCAGAGAGGATCCTGACAAGATCTACACCACGATGGTCCACCCGTTGAGAGGCCTCACCTCGTACAAGGCTCGGGCCATGGCGTATCGCCTTTCTGACCGCAAGGAGATTGCCGTCCAGATCATGGACGTCATAACCACTCTGTATGAGGTCTTCGTGGAATATGACTGTTCGCTCGCGGAAATCAATCCCCTGGTCGTTTCAGGTGGTCGGGTAGTGGCTCTGGATGCCAAAATCAATTTGGACGGGCGTTCGCTCTTTCGGCATCCGGAAATGGAGCTTTGGCGAGACAGAAGCCAGGAAGATACGTTGGAGCTGTCCGCGCGCAAGGATGGTCTGAGCTACATAAAACTGGACGGAAATATCGGGTGCATCGTGAACGGCGCAGGGCTGGCAATGGCCACACTGGACCTCATATCCCTGCACGGTGGAGCGCCCGCGAACTTTCTCGATGTGGGCGGCGGAGCGAGCGAACAGATTGTGGGTGACGCGATGAGCATCCTTTTGGATGACAAGCGGGTCCGAGTGGTCTTCATAAACATTTTTGGAGGGATACTCCGATGCGATGTGCTCGCGCGCGGGGTCATCCGGGCGCTTCGGGCGAACTCGGTGGATCTGCCGGTGATCGCGAGGATCGAGGGGACCAATATCGAGGTGGGCCGTCGATTATTTGAAGATTCGGGTCTCCCCATACAGATGGTGAGCTCCCTGGACGATGCAGCCGAGCTCGCGGTGCAAAAAGCAAAAGCGGCCTAGTATTCGGACACGGGTAGCGGAGAATTGTAATGGCAATTTTGGTCAGCCGGGAATCACGGGTCATCTGCCAGGGAATTACCGGGCGTAACGGCACGTTCCACTCCCTGGCTTGTCGCGACTATGGGACCAAGATGGTCGGCGGGGTAACGCCGGGCAAGCAGGGCGAGACAGTGGAAGGCATACCGGTCTTCAATACCGTCTTTAACGCGGTTCGTGAGACGGGAGCGGACGTGTCTCTGATCTTCGTCCCGGCCGCTCAGGCCAAGGACCCGATCCTCGAGGCGGTTGACGCGGGCATAAAGGTCATCGTTTGTATCACGGAAGGGATACCCCCCCTGGACACCGCGTCGGTTCTTTATACCGTTCGTCAGGAGGGCCGGTACCTCATCGGGCCGAATACGCCCGGAATAATTTCGCCGCCGGAAGAGTGCAAGGTCGGCATCATGCCCGGTTACATCCACAAACCGGGAAGCGTCGGTGTGGTCTCCCGGTCGGGGACGCTTACCTATGAGATTGTGGATCAGCTCACCCGGCAAGGCATCGGCCAGAGCACATGTCTGGGCCTGGGCGGGGATCCGGTGGTTGGTCTGAGCTTCGTTGAAGTCCTCACAATGTTCGAAGATGACCCCGAAACTGAAGCGGTCGTGCTGGTCGGGGAAATCGGAGGTACCGCGGAAGAGGATGCGGCCGAGTTGATCAAGAATGGGTACAGCAAGCCCGTGGTATCGTACATCGCTGGTCGGCTTGCTCCTCCGGGCAAGCGCATGGGTCACGCGGGCGCCATCATCTCGGGAGGCTCCGGAACTGCTCAGAGCAAGATGAAGGCCCTGAACGACGCCGGGGCAACCGTGGTCGATAATATCACCCAGATCGGGGTCACCATGAAGAGCATCCTGGGCTGATTGAACGCTCAATCTGCCCGGGACCCTGATACCGGCGATTCGAGCACGCAGGTGCGAGAGAGGTGGCTCTCCAGGTGCGTCGAAGCCGTGGGAAGGGGAGGTCGGTCCGAAATCCGGGATCCATTTCACGGTAAGCGGCAGAGTGGACGCATCGGGCTTGGTAGGGCACAAAAAGGAGACTGGTACATGTCGGAAAGAGAAGCGAAGTTCGAGGAATTGAGGCGAAGAGAGGAGGAGTCCGATCGGGCCGGCGGACCGGAGAAGATCGCCAAGCAGCACAAAGCGGGCAAGATGACCGCGAGGGAGCGGGTCCTGGAACTTCTGGACGACGGCTCATTCGAAGAGATCGACAAGTTTGTTGTTCACCGCTGCACGGATTTCGGCATGGAAAAGCAACACATCCCGGGTGAAGGAGTGGTCAGCGGGTACGGCAAGGTCAACGGCAGGGGTGTATATGTCTTCGCGCAGGATTTCACCGTATTTGGTGGGAGCCTTTCTTATACTCACGCAATGAAAATCTGCAAGGTCATGGACCTTGCCTACCGGAACGGGTGCCCGCTCATCGGGATAAACGATTCCGGTGGAGCACGAATCCAGGAAGGGGTGGA
>JARRRG010000323.1:0-7270 GCA_037380965.1 Deltaproteobacteria bacterium | reverse complement strand
TCGCCCGGTTCCACGCAGTTGGCGAGGGTCGCTTCCATGGCCGCGCTGCCGGTGCCGCTTACCGGAATGGTGAACCGATTGTCGGTTTGCCACACGTACCGGAGCAGTTCCTGAATTTCGTTCATCAACCGAATGAATGCCGGGTCAAGGTGGCCAACCTCATTGGTCGCCAGGGCCTGGAGCACCCTCGGATCAGGATTGGACGGACCTGGGCCAAGGAGAAGCCGGGGGGGCATGTGCAGTTGCGGCGCCTCGATCCGGTGAGATTCGTCTACCACGGGAGTCCGATTTTCCATTTGTCTTACCCTCGCTGCTCATGGCTGATCGTACTGCAGAATGAAAAGCATCATAAATGCTCGACCTCCACATTTCAAGCTGGTTCAAAACGTACTCGCACCTCTTGTCTCCGGGTGATATCCGTACGCGAGGAGGGTGATTGTTGGGTCCGTCTCGCACTTCATGAAGGGAAAAATGCATACATCCTTTTTTTCTATTGACGGATTCATGACCGGGAATGCATCGTAGAAAAATGGGGTGTGGTGTTCGAACGAGGCTGACAAAAAACCTGCGGGGGGTTGAAAATGATTCGTTGTGAAAAAATGTGGCTACCGTTGCTGGTGATTGGCCTCCTGCTACCCGCGGGAATGCACGTTACCGGCCGGATCTCCTTTGCTGCTTCCCCCTTTCCGATGACCGGGTATGCCAATCCATCGCCATACCGGGGAAGACAGCCCCTTCAGAATCTCAGGCGCGCGGTGGAACGGGCAGCCGAGCGGTACGCGAGAGGCGGCATGGAGAATCCGGTCCCTTATGACAGGGTGTACCGAAGGTACCAGCATGCCGAGAATTGGTACTATAGTGATGCAGGTCCCGGCGGCCGCGCGCTTCAAAGATGGCTCCGACGCCAGAGCATTTATTCCGGCTCGTCAAGACTGCCAAAGCGAGGTTATTTGAGGCGCACTCCAGGTCTCTAGCCCAGGGCAGACCGGGCGCAGGGCGCTTGATTTCCGAGCAGTTGCCTACTCGTCGGCGCCGCGGGGAACGACCTCGACGTCCCTGACGCGTTCTACGCGATCTCCCTCCCTCCTGATGATCCCCTCCTGTTCCAGCTTGATCAGATGGGCCTCGGTGATTGCACATCCGGGGAAGAATTGCTTGAACGGTCCTTGAAACAACGAGCAGCTCACTTCGAGAAACGGGCGGGGTCCATCGCTCAGCGTTTGCAACAGGAAGACATCTCGTTCCAGCAGCCGGTCCCGGATGGTTTGGATGGCCGTGTCCGGCTCTTCCAGGATGGGTCCATGGGACGGCAGGATTATGGTGGCATCGAGCGTCTCCAGCTTTGCCAGACTCTCGAGGTACCCGATGGCCCCGCCTCCGGTCGGAGTGTACCAGGCTGGGCTCTTACCCACCAGATCGCTCCCCAGCAAGATGCCCCGCGCTCTGTCGAAGAGCGATATGTGACCGGGCGAATGCCCCGGCGTGTGAATCACTTCGAGGGCAAAATCGCCGAGGCGAAGGATGTCGCCCTCGCGGATTGCTTCCACGGCTCGCGCCCGGCACATGGGGCAGCCCACCTGTTCGAAGTAGGTAAGAAGATCGAACGCGTCATACCCGTTCGAGTTCGGAGTGGAAGCCCAGCAGCGCTTTGCAAATGGAATGTCAAAGGTCAGATTCAAATTTCCGGGATCGAGCGCTGACACGACATCGAGATCATGGATGAGCACGCGGGGATCAACCTCGGTAAGAAGCGATTCGAGCGCGCCCATGTGGTCGGGATGCGAATGGGAAAGCACAACGGTATGGAGGTTGCGGAGGTCCAGCCCCCAGTGGTCCAGGCCCCGCAGAAACTGGTCCACGCCGGCAAATCCTCCGCATCCCACATCGATGGCCGAGAAGCCTTTCCCGTCAGGACTCAGATAGCGATTTGCAGGGTTCGGCCACGTTGAATCGTCGGCCCGTATTGACAAGACGCCATGTATGTCCTGGAAGCGGTTCTGTTTATCCATTACCTACCTTTTCGGAATCGTGAGTCCCCTCTCCTGGCGAGTCCGGCTCACTCGCTCAGGACATCCTCACCGATTTTGATCTGTTTCCTCCGGGCAACATTTTTGCCGACACCGATGAGCAGCTTCATGTCTGCGGTCAGACGGACAAGATTCGGCGTCGCGGTGAGTCCTCGGTCCGAGATGATCTCCTGCATCACGGATTGGAATCGTCGGATCACGTCTCGACTGGCAAGCAGCAGAGAAAGAAATTCCTCGTGAGCTCCCGTGTCGAGCATCCGGGTGACTTCATAGGCATTGATCCTGGTCTGATCCAAGAGGAATTTGAGTCGGCCGAAAACCTCCGCGAGCCCGGCGTCAATTGAGCGTGCCTCACGTTTGATCAGCCGTGCCGCCAGCTCGATCTGCCTGGCCATCGCGCCCGCAAGCGACCCCATGAGCACCGCGTCCTCAATGTCCCGGAAATGTCTGAGCATCTCCTCGTACGCCCGCCCTTCCCGGCCCAGGATATGCGACGCGGGGACCCTGGCCTGCTCGAGCTTTATCCCGCCATGGGGAGCCGGACGGAGGTAATCGAGCTCCATCGGATCGGTGTGGGACAATCCCGGGGTCTCTTTGGAGACGAGAAAGGCAGTCAGTCGATTTCGGCCGTCTTCCACTCCGGTAACGGCTATGACCACGAAGAAGTCCGCAATGGGCCCGTCGGTCAGATAGGTTTTTTCGCCATTGAGCTCATAGAAATCGTCATGAAGGCTCGCGCTGGTCTTGAGGTACTTGGGATGCGCGCCGACTTCGGGCTCGGACGCGGCCAGGCAGCCGGTCATCCTGCCGGATGCCATGGGCGGCACGAAAGCTTCACGCTGGCGCGGATTACCAAAACCAAGGATAAGAAAACGCGCGACCAGATGATGAATGCACAGGGAAAGAGCGAGCCCGAGATTTCCACCGGCAAGCACCAACGCTTCGCCGGCCGCGCTCAAGCTCAGATAGCCTCCCCCCCGGCCGCCGTACTCTTCCGGCAAAGCCAATCCCAAGAGGCCCGCATCCCCCATCAGTCGCCAGATATCCCAGGGGAATTCGGACATGGTGCTCAGGTCGTTCCGGGAAGCTATATGTTTGTGCGCAAAAAGGGCAACTTCATGCTGGAGTGCGGAAAGCTTATCTGTCAAAGCAGTAGCCATGCCTGCGGGCTTTCAGCGGTGAGCCGAGGAAACCGCGTCGTTCGCTTTGCCGTCGAAGGAAACGGGATGTCCGATCACCCTACGTGCGGAAAACTTATCTGTCAAAGCAGTAGCCATGCCTGGGAGCTTTCAGCGGTGAGCCGAGGAAACCGCGTCGTTCGCTGTGCCGTTCGAGGAAACGGGATGTCCGATCGCCCTACTCTTTGAGGAAATCGAGGTCTTCCCGGCGCATTCGCGTGGCTCCGGTCACTCTGCCTCTCATGTCTTTACCGATGGTGTTGACGAATTCCCACACGATATCATTATCATGTGGGTCCACTTCAAAGACCCGTCCTCCCTCGGACTCCACGATCAACACGTCGCCGTTGGGAAGCACCTGCTGCTTGCCATGGATTGACGTGTAGAAGGGGTGCTTCCGCGATCCCTGGTAGCACCAGAGTATTTCCTGGCTCGAGGGATCGAGCCGGATGACTCGGGAGTAGCCGAAACGTCCCGGTTGGTCGGAGTATTCGATGAAGTTCCAGTACGCGCGGTCAGCCCGGTTGTCAAAGACGATGAGCGTTCCGTCCGGTAATGGGTCCGGATCGTGCTGACGGAGAAAGGGCCCGGACAAGGACCACTTCACCACCTTGGTCTTGCGATCTATGATGGCTACGGCATCCATGATTCTGCAGGACACGAGGATGTCCCCTTGGTTGGCAAAGTCGTGAGCCTTTGCGAATTGCTCCCCGATTATCTCCACATCGTTGAGGTGACTGGGATCACTCAGGGTGGTGCCCGGACGGGACCAATCCCCACTGAGGATTAAACCCTGATACGTTCCCTTGTACAACGCCTCGAGCAGCGAGATCGTTTCCGTGACCTTGCCCTCAGGCGAGATTCGGAGGATCAGGTCCTCACTGTACGGGACCTCCAGACCCGGATAGGCCTTCTCCGGATCTCGAATCAACCGCCTCCCCGGCGCCCAAATGTAGCCTTCACGGTCGACAAACACCGAATGGTGGGTATGCTTCCTGAGCGTCCACAGGACACGAGACTCCTTGTCAATTTTAATCATTCCTTCGTAATTGATATTGAAGACGACATCCCCATTGCGATACAAGTGCGCGCCGAAAACGAAGCCATAATCTCCGATTTTCCACTTCTTGGCGATCTTCTCGGGCACCGTCCAGCTTCGGAGGATGTGACCCTCCATGTCAACCAGAAACATCCCGAAATGGTTATCCCGGTACATCGTCATGAACGTTACGCCGTTGTACGCCCGTTTGGGATCGAGAAACGTCGACTGCCCGTGACCGGGCCCGGAAGCCGCGCCAGGTACGGTCGCAGCACTCTCTTTCACGCGGATCACGTGGGGGTTCTTTCCCACGGCCTCACCGAACCTCAGTTGCGTTACGAGCCGGAGGGAGTTTCCTGCTGAAATTGCTTCAGAAATGAGGTGATACGGGGGCAGCTTATATTTGGCCACGGCAAAGCCATACCCAAAAATGAGCAGGGCAAGCCCGCAACAGAAGAGTATCGCCTCCCAATGCCTGAGAATCCCTCTGGCACGTTGAAAAAAAGACATCGTAAATGTCTCCTCGGAATCGAACCTCTCACGTCAGTCACTCGGGAACCATACCATATAATCGCTCCGGTGACCTTCCGGAGAACTCGCATCACCGCTGTTGCGCCTAACTCTGGGATGGAGGGACCTGACTGAGGCGGAGGATTCGCTCGTGGACGGCCTGTGTTTCCTCACGGATCGCCTCGGTCTCCTCCCGCGAGAATGATACCGAGTAATATGATGGTGCGCTGAGCTGACCGGCCTGCCTGATCAGGGTTTCACGGTCCACGCTCAACGCGCAATGGCTGTAGAGTGCCTCGAGCATCTCCTGCGGCGACCCGCACAGGTCTTCGTAGCAAACAAGGAGAGTGGAGTCGGCCAGCTCCCGGTTCCCTTCGAGCATGTCGGCCGCAAAGGCATAGACCGACGCCCATAAACACGCCCAGCCTCGGGCTTCATCTCCTCGCCGCCAAAGCTCCTCGATCCGTTCGACCCGGGCCCGGTCCCCCGTGTTGATCGGGGTCCGGTTCAGCCCGAATTCGAAATGCCCTACCCGTCTCATGTAGTCGAGGATTCGGGGGTCTCGACGCTCTTCATCGCAGAAGAGCCGATGCTGCTTCATGAGTGACGCTACATGGTGGACGGGATCCCGCACGGGTATCACGAACCGTGCCTGTGAAAACAGTTTCCGGAGATACGGTATGCGAGTGACGTTGTAGTTGCCTTTCGCGATGTACCGGGTTCCGTTGCGGAGATAGAGCACTTTCCTGATGTGGTCCCGATAGAAGTCCTCGAACCGCCCGTTCCCGGTCTCGGCCCCGAGGACGTCACTGATTCCCGGATCGTGACAATCCCTGAAGAACGCCATCCATACGATCTCTTCCATGGCCTCGGGACTCTCTTGAGTGACGAGTATGCGGTCCTTGTGAAACCGCTCGACAGGATCGGCGCTTTCGCGACTGGCCCGAGCGAGAAACCAGTTCCACCACACCGGTATATGGACAAACGGGAAGTCCTTGTACCGGTGGGTAGCCGCATCGGGATGAGAAGCGAGCATCTCCAGGAGTATGGTGCTCCCGGCCCGCGCGAGGCCGCAGACATAGATAGGCCGATCGATGGGAATGCGTCTGATCTTGTCACCGTACGCGGCGCTTTCCAGGTTGCCGAGCTTGATGAGGAGCCGCGGGTGATTTTCGGCGAAACGGCCGAGTCGGTCCGTCAGTCCTGCGACCGCGATGTTGTCGTGTTCCTTCATGAGTGCATTGTGGAGAAGCGGGGCTACTCGATCCGAAAGCCGAACTTCACGGCTACCGAAACCACGAGTAGGGTGACGAAAAACGGGAACTCCCACGAGCTCAGGTAGGGGTGAAGTCCCTTGAGGAACTCTTTGCGGGGAAAATGGAAGAAGAGGCTTTCAAGACCGGAGTCCGGGCGAACATATCCAGCCTGGCTGGCCCACAAGACATTCCACCATGCCCACCTTCCTATTTCCGCAGTGGGAGGTACAAAGGGATTCCCCTGGTACGCGAGATGCCCGCACTTGACGAACCGGATTGAACGCGGCTTTTCGCCCACCGTAATGCTCAATCCGTTATCGTTCCGCTTCAGGATGTCTCCGGGCGCTGCAACCAGACACTCCGAGGATGGCACCGCCTCGACTCCCACGCTCGAACCCGGCGCGGGCAAGGCATAACTCTGATACGTGCTGAGCCACAGAATAATGAGAAGACTGGGAAGAGAAGAGAGCACGGCCGGCGCGAAGACCTTCCCGAGGAGCCGCCCTGACACAAGGAGGTTTTGTCGCATCATCCGTCGGAATTCGGATTCCTCGACTTCCGGATCCATGATTGCCGAACGCAGCTTCTTGGCCTCATCTTTGAGCTCGGCCACGCCCTTCTGGTCCGAAAGCCACGCGTAGAGCGTCATGGACGATGCAGCGCAGAGCAAGCCCCAAAAACAGATCCGTGCAAGCTCCCATGGCAGTATGAATGAAAGCCAGCGGTCTAACAGGTTCAGGATGGGAAATGCAAAATTCGCCATCAAACTTGGTATGCTCGAACAGCCTACTGGGAATTCCCACCGCTGGTCTCATTCCGATGCTTGAGGCGACGGAACAACGCGCGGAGCGGCCAAATCAGAAGCCCCACAACGGCTAATGCCACTGCGGCAATGACGGCCCAGAGAGCCCCCAACATGGTGATCCCGGGACCCGGACCCACATAGGCCTCAGCGATCCCGCAACCGGCCACGATCCCGATCGCGAGCATCAGCATGACAACGAGTGACACATCAAACCTCATGCGATTTCTCCCGAGACAGTCCACCTGTCCGCTTGCCCGGAGCGTCCGTCATCTCTCGAATCCTGCACGAGCCGCCAACAGCACTCGCGGAACGCCCTGACACGCAACGCGTCTGCGCTTGCGTCACCTGTGCGGTGCTTCCAAGGCTGCCCTAAGATACTCAACTCCCGGCAGGGTGTCAACGCTGGGGGGCGGACGGGGTTGTTGAGCGGTCAAGGCCCGTATTTTGTAGGCTCG
>JARRRG010000322.1:0-4002 GCA_037380965.1 Deltaproteobacteria bacterium | reverse complement strand
ACGAAACCGAAACCGTTACTGATCATCATCGCCCAGACCGGTGAGGCCGAAGCGCTGAAACCTCTCTTTGAAGAGGCCAAAATCATCCTGTTCAGTTGGGGGGCAAGCGCGAAGTTGGTATATCCCCCAAGCAAGTACGTGTTTGCCAACATGGTCTCCTATCCCGATCAATTCGCATTCTTGATCGATTATGTGGCCAAGAACTGGGACTACAAGAAAAAAGGGCGAAATCCCAAACTGGGCATCCTCACGTGGGACACCGGCTTCGGACGGGGATTTGAGAGCAAGGCGACCATGGATTACGCCAAGTCCAAGAACGTGGATATTATCAAGCCCTTTCAGTTTGCGCCTACCGCTCCGGTGGACTTGAGCACGCAGATTCTCAGCCTGAACAAAGCCGGCGCGGATTGGATTTACTCGAGCTGGCTGGCCCCACAGGTGGCCACAACGCTCAAGGAGCTGGCCCGTCTCGGCCTCGCGGGGAAGATCAAATATGTAGGCGCCTGCCCCACCGGAGACATGTTCGTAAAACGATTAGCCGGTGACAATGCCGAGGGATTCATGAGTCTCCATTCGTACCGAACCTTTGATGAAGATCCCAATGCCCGGTGGGTCAAATTGTTCAAGGACAGTCACCGCAAAGCCGAGGATATGGCCTACGGATACCCCCAGATGGTTTGCGGCACCATGACCGTCCTCGAGGCCTATCGTCGAGCCATCAAAAAACATGGCTGGAAAGGGCTCAATGTCGACACCCTCTCCGAAGCGCTGGAGAGCCTCAAAAACTTTGACGGCTGGACCGCGCCGGTAACCTTCTCTCCGACACGGCACAGCCACGACAAGCTCAGAGTGGTTCAGTGGAAGAATGGAAAATTGCTTCCCGTCACGGACTGGACGGAAGCGCCGGACATGAATCCGAAAAAGAAGTAAGGACCGATGGAAGCCTGAAGGGTCGCTTCCTCTTTCCTCCTCACCACGGGGAAAGGCTCAGATTCTATGCTGCTCGATATTCAAAATATTGAAGTGAGGTACACCACGGTCATTCTTGTCCTCAAAGGGGTCACGCTGGCCGTGCCCGAGGGCAAGATCGTCGCCCTGCTCGGGGCCAATGGAGCCGGCAAGAGCACCTGCCTCAAAGCCATTTCCGGGCTGCTGGCGACCGAGCTGGGCAGGGTCACCGATGGGGCCATCTACTTGAGAAACGAACGCATAGACAACGCGAATCCCCTGGAGATTGTGGAAAAGGGCATTGTCCAGGTCATCGAGGGACGGGCCATTTTCGAGCATCTCACGGTTGAGGAAAACCTGAAAGTGGGCGCTTACCTCAGGCATCACGGATTCGACATGCACAAGGAACTGGAGCGGGTGTACGAGTATTTTCCCAAGCTGAGACACCTCAGGCACAAAACCTCCGGTTACCTGTCCGGCGGCGAACAGCAGATGATGGTGATCGGCCGGGCCCTGATGGGCGCGCCTCAGCTCATGCTGATCGATGAAGCCTCGCTCGGCCTTGCCCCTCTCCTCGTCGAGGAGATCTTCCGGATCATCGAAGACATCAATGCCGTGAACAGCACCGCGATCCTCCTGGTGGAGCAAAATGCCTCGATAGCGCTCGATATCTCCCACTATGCCTATGTCATGGAAAACGGGAGAATCGTGCTGGAAGGATCGAGCCAGGAGCTCAAAAATAATGAGGATATCAAGGAGTTTTACCTGGGACTCACCGAAGTGGGGACCAAAAAGAAATACAAGGAGATCAAGCATTACAAGAGACGCAAGAGATGGATGGGATGAGTTATCCCAGCCCCAGCCAAAAGGAGGTTGTACCGTGGGCAAGAGATTCTTGATCATCTGTGTTGTGGGAATGATCGCCATTTCGCTGGGCGTAGGTTCCCCTGCCCTTGGCGCGAAAAAAGAGCCCAAGGCCGCCGAGCTTCTGCCCGTAACCGTTCAGTTGGATGAGCTCTCAAATATTCTCACCGGCAAGGAGGCGATCATTGTCGACATGGTTTTTCGTGTAGCCAACCCGAACCCCTTTTTCGTCCCCATGAAGCAGCTCGAGTGGACCGTGGGCGTCGACAAGACGAGATTGGGGACTCTGGCTGTGCCGGAAACGGTTTATCTGCCGCCCAAAGGCGCGGTCCTGGTGAGGAAGACCTACTACCTCAATGCCAAGATGGCACCGGTGAACCTGCTCCTCGCCGGTGCCGTCATGAACCTGAAAGAGGGGGCAAAGCTCTTCGGCGCCATTCGGAAAGCCATCGCGGAACAGAAGGCCGAGTGGAATTTCGAAGGCGCGGCCTATCTCGACACCAAGGACAAAACCAAGGCGGTTCCGTTCAGCATAAAGTGGAAGCAGACCCCGCCTCCCAAATGACGAACCTGATTGTAAAGAGCCCCGGCAGTGAACAATAGCTGAGTACGGTGCCGGTCCGCTTTCGTTCAGATTGCTTGACCGACGAAAGAGTGAGCCATGAGCGGCAGGAGAAATGCGGAGGCTTCTCGAAGTGGGCGCCCTCATGAGAGGAAGGCTGGAAAACTCACCCGGACGTCCCTCGATTATCTGCTTCAGGGGCTCATCGAGGGAAAACAGGGCGCGGCATCCAGGCTCATTTCCGTCCTCGAGCGGGGGAACGACTCGGAAGCCGACCGCATCATGGAAACGGCTTATCCCCGTACCGGCACGAGCTGGGTTGTGGGGGTAACCGGCCCTCCAGGGGTAGGCAAGAGCAGTTTGATCAACGCACTGATCCATCAGGCCCGGCGAGAGGATTACTCGGTGGGGGCGGTTCTGGTGGATCCCACGAGCCCGGTCTCGGGCGGAGCGGTTCTTGGGGACCGGATCCGGATGAGTAGCTTCTCTGCTGACACGAAGGTTTTTGTCCGTTCCATGGGGACGAGGGGAAGTCTCGGCGGTTTATCAAAAGCCACGGTGGGCGCTGTGCGGATCATGGACTGCCTGGAAAAGGACTTCATCTTTGTTGAAACCGTGGGCACCGGGCAAATCGAGATAGCGGTGTGCGATGTTGCCGACACGGTAGCCCTGGTGACCATGCCCGGCGCCGGAGATGTGATCCAGTCGCTCAAGGCGGGAATAGAGGAAGTGAACGACATCTTCGTGGTCAACAAGGCGGATAGGCCGGGAGTGGAAGAGACCATTCTGAACCTCGAACAGATGCTTGAGCTGAGAGCCGCGAACCCCGACCGGGATTTTGAGTGGCGCGAACCGATATGTCCCACGGTCTCCGTCACCGGGGGCGGTGTCCCCCGGCTGTGGGAGGCAATCAAGGAGCATCGACGGGTCTCCGGAGACAGCGCATTTCGTGCCCGGAGGAAGAAAGAGCTCGCCCAGAAAGAGACGATCGAGATAATTCTGCGCAAGCTCGAGAATTTTTTCCGCCGTGAGGTCGAGGAACGGGTCGGCCTCCACGAAATCATCGATGAGATCGCACTGAAAAGGAAGAGTCCCCAGCGAGCCAGCGAAGAGGTCTTTGCAAAGATATCGCGATCCAAACGAAGCCTGACGGAGCTGGCGGAGGGCGGGGAACGCGACGGTGACGATTGACAAAGAGGGAGGGAAATCATGTTCGATCCTAAGACCCTGGAAGAGGTCCGAGACCGGACGGACACATGGGCTCAGCAATTCAACGGTGTGAAACAGAAATTCCTCAAGGATAAGGAATACCAAGCGACAAGCGCGTCGGGGATTCCTCTCAAACCGGTGTATACCCCCGACGACGTGGCGCACATTGCCTTCTCGGAGATCGGGATGCCCGGACAGTTTCCCTTCACACGGGGCAACTACCCCATGGGATACCAGTTCATGCCGTGGGCCAACCAGCCGGTCATCGGATGCGGCACACCCGAGGAGACGCGTGCCCGAATGGACTATCTCCGTGAGCACGGGATGACCGGGTATTTTGGCAATACGTTTTACAACCTGGTCTACGACCTGGCAACGCACGGAGGATTCGATCCGTCCGATCGGGGAGCAGAGGGCCG
>JARRRG010000321.1:0-4572 GCA_037380965.1 Deltaproteobacteria bacterium | reverse complement strand
GGACCTGAGGAGCTCTCCCGAGGGAACCTTGCTTGGCATAGAGCCTTCGGACCATCGGGCCGAAGAAATTCGGGAATATGATGCTCTGCCCGGAGCGATTTTCCGCTTCGACGCGCCAGGTGGGAACGGCGATCATTTCAGCTCGCTCAGGCCCTTGGTCCGAAGAGAGCGGTGCCGATCCTCACCAGCGTCGCACCTTCCTCCACCGCGACTTCAAAGTCGCCTGTCATTCCCATGGAGAGCTCTTTCATTTCAGATGACAGGGCTCCAGAAGTGATGAGTTTGTCTCGCAATTCTCTCAGGCGGGCGAAATACGGCCTCGCGCGGTCGGGATCGTCGAAGAAAGGTGGCATGGTCATGAGTCCCATGAGCCTGAGAGAGGATAGCTCCCGGATTTGCCCGGCCAGCCCTTCCACCTCTTCTTCACTAATGCCCGATTTCTGGACTTCTCCCGCGAGGTTGACCTGTATCATCACCCCGATCGTCCGACCTGCCGTCGCAGCCCGCGAATCGAGAGCTGAGGCTATCCTGGAGTTGTCAACAGTCTCCACGACGTCGAACAGGTCCACTGTTGGCCTTTCGCCGCGGCAACTATGCGTATCTCTTACGGTGGGCGTCCGCCACGTATTGCGGCTTCGTGGATTCTCTGTCGCAGGGCATGAAGATTGTCAGCTATCATGGCCGGGGATTGCCTCCCAGAAAATTGAAGATTCCGAGGTCCTTGAGATCACGCATGACTTCACAGAGGGGCAGTCCGACCACGTTGGTGTACGAACCGGAAATCCGTTCCACGATTCCCGAGCCGATGCCCTGAATAGCATAGGCCCCAGCCTTGTCCATGGGTTCGCCGGTGCTCACATAGGTTGACACCTCGTCCGGAGTCAACCCTCGTATGTGGACTTCCGACCGCACGGACCGCACCCGCTCTTTTTGGGGAAAGCGGGAATTGGTGATCGCATACCCTGTGAATACTTCATGGGTACGCGAGGCCAGAGCGGCGAGCATTGATCCGGCCTCTTCCCGGTCCTTCGGCTTTCCGAGAATATGACCCCCCAGCACCACGATGGTGTCGGCTGCGAGGATCCAGAGGTTGGGAACTCGGCGGGAAACATCTTTCGCCTTTGCCAGTGCCAGTCGACGAACCTGCGCGTCGGGAGGCTCACCATTCACGAAAATTTCGTCGATGGTAGACGGTATTACGCGGAAACGGATACCGATTCCCCGCAAGAGGTCGTGTCTCCTCGGAGAAGCCGACGCGAGGACGAGATCCACTCCTGCTGTTTTGACTGCTTCTTTCATCGGAATTGGCGTTTTCGATTCATATCACGCTCGCGTATCAAACCGGTTTGCGAATATGTTCGCTCGTATCCGCGGAGCAACGTGCGGGCCTGCAACGTTGGTGAACACATCATAGCTGCCGGATAACGATGTCATTGTCAAGGCAAACGGGCGAAGAACCACCTGCGGTCCACCCACGCGCCGCACTTCTTCCTGGACAGTTGAGAGACGCCTTGCTAAAACCTCAACCTCAGAGTTTTCGAAGAAAGGGGAATATTTTGAAAAGAAGCCTCATTGTCATCAGTGTACTGGTTTGTCTCGCATGGTTGAGCAGTGTCGTGATTGCGCAGGCCGCACGCGTCCTCACGTCTCCCTCCGGGGTGAAAATAGAGATAGTCAAGGAGGGAAAGGGCCCGCTGCCCAGGAAAGGGCAAACGGTTACGGTTCACTACATAGGGGCCCTTTCCGATGGTACGAAGTTCGACAGTTCCCGAGACCGCGGTCACCCCTTCAGCTTCGTTTTGGGCCGAGGTCAGGTTATTCGCGGCTGGGATGAAGCTCTCGCCATGATGAGGGTAGGAACCCGGGCCGTCCTGACCATACCTCCTCAGCTCGGTTACGGCGCGAGAGGGGCAGGGAATCGGATCCCGCCGAATGCCACCCTCATCTTTGATGTTGAATTGCTCAATGCCAGATGACGAGGACCGCTGAGCCGTAGGTGCACTTGCACCGGAGTACGGGAGAGAGCTCGCGGGACGGCCCGGCGGTAAGGTCGACGGACTCAGCATGACCTTTTCCAGGAGCCGGGTTCGAGAAGTGGGGGTCGTGCGGCGCACGCCGTGGCCACGGAGGCGGGAGGAAACCTTTCATGGGAGATCTCTGGATTGCCGTAATAATGGGGATTGTCGAGGGGCTGACCGAATTCCTGCCCGTATCCTCGACGGGTCACCTGATCGTAGCGGGGAACTTGTTGAACTTCACCGGTCAGAAGGCCGCCGCGTTCGAGGTGTTCATCCAACTGGGCGCAATCCTGGCAGTAGTGGTTCTCTATTGGGGACGTTTTGTCGCTCTTATCCCTTCCGGTCGTCAGACATCCTCAGGCCAGACGGGGTTTGTCGGCTGGCGAGGGCTGACGATGCTCTTCCTCACGACCCTGCCGGCACTCATTGCAGGTTATCTGGCCCATAAGGCGATAAAGGTCTATCTGTTCGGACCGGTGACCGTTGCCTGGGCCCTCGGGCTCGGAGGTCTCGGGATACTTCTGGCCGAGAGGCTGAAACCCACCCCTCGCGTATCGGCTCTCGACGGTCTCAACTACCGGCAGGCGCTCACAATCGGACTATTTCAGTGTCTTGCCCTGTGGCCGGGAATGTCCAGATCTGCCTCCACCATTATCGGCGGACTCTTTTCCGGTGTTGATCGAAAAACGGCCGTGGAGTATTCCTTCCTCGCCGCGGTCCCGGTAATGCTCGCGGCTGTCTCGTACGACCTTTATAAGGCACTGGATTTTCTTTCCGTTTCCGACGCAGGCTTTTTCGCGGTGGGCTTCGTTGTTTCTTTCGTTTCCGCGGCCGTGGCCGTCAAAACGTTCATCGCTCTCGTTCAACGATGGTCGCTGGCACCGTACGGGTGGTACCGCATTGTGATAGCGCCTATCATATATCTCGAGATGCGATAAAGAGTCTTTCAGGGGGGATGGCGTCCCTCAGCCCGCGCGGATTGTTGTGCCGCGCATGCCAGGAACGTGGGAGCGGGAAACGACTATTCGGGTGTTCCGATCGGGACATCGTGCTCTGTGCGGTTGACCGCTTAAAGGCGAGTATTCTGCCCCCCATGCTCATGAGTGGGTAAAGGTTGGATCGGCGGGCCCACTTCGCAGATGAAGATAATGATCGCTGAACTGATCCGCATATCTCAAAATCCAATCGATGACGGCCTCAATCCCCAGATCCTTGCCGGCCTTTTCGGACTCGATCCATTTGTGCCGCTCAATCTCGAAGTTCTGAAGCTTCAGATATTCTTCCAGATCCATGTTCCACCCGTGCGCGTAGTAGATTGTCGACGTCCTTTGAATCGTGTAGTATCCGTTGGAACCAGTTATATTGGTGCCCCAACATGATGTCAAGGTAAAGGTGGTGGGGTAAGGGCAAGTTGGAGGCTTTTATGAACAATCCGTTACGGCAACTTGGGCAACTCGGACAATCCATTTGGTACGACAATCTCAACCGGGAGCTCTTGCAATCCGGTGAAATGAAGAGAATGATCGAGGAAGATGGCGTTACAGGCGTTACCTCAAATCCTTCTATCTTCGAAAAGGCCATTTCCGGCTCGAAAATCTACGACAACCACTTACATGAGCTTGTGGACGAGGGAGACGACGTCTATGGAATCTACGAAGGGCTGGCCGTGGAAGACATCCGGCAGGCCGCGGACCTGTTGGTTCCGGTTTTCGAGAAGACTTCCGGCGGCGATGGTTACGTGAGCCTGGAAGTCTCGCCGGATCTGGCCTACGACCCTGAGGGCACCCTGGATCAAGTACGTCACCTCTTCAAGCTGGTGGACCGCAAGAACCTCATGATCAAGGTTCCGGCCACGAAAGAGGGCGTGACCGCGGTCAAGGTGCTCATTGCAGAGGGGATCAATATTAACGTCACGCTGATTTTTTCTCTCGAGCAGTACCGGAACACGGCTGCCGCCTATCTCGAAGGTCTGGATAGCTGGATCTCATCAGGCGGAGATCCGGCCGCAGTTGCTTCAGTCGCATCTTTCTTCGTAAGTCGAGTAGACACGCTTGTGGATGAACGACTGGGCGAAATCCCCTATCCCGAGATGAGAAGCACTGCCACCAATCTTATGGGCAAGGCAGCGGTAGCAAATGCTAAGATAGCGTATTCACTTTATAAAGAACTTTTCCACGGTGAGCAGTTCGCCTCCTAGAGGGAACTAGGCGCGAGACCTCAGAGAGTACTGTGGGCCAGCACGAGCACCAAGAACCCGAAGTACCCGGATACGTACTATGTGGACCACCTGCTTGGACCCGAAACCGTCAATACCTTGCCCCAGGTAACGCTCGATGCGTACCGCGATCACGGCCAACCGATCCCCCGTCTTGAAGAAGGTCTCGATCAGGCTCACGAACTGTTCGTCAAATTGGCTGACGTGGGTATCAACATGGACGAGGTCATGAGCCAGCTCCTCGAAGATGGAGTGAGATTATTCGCCGACTCATTCAGCAAGCTGCTCGAAAATATAGGCCGAAAAAGAACTCGCTTGCTCCGGGGCTGGGGGCATCGA
>JARRRG010000320.1:0-4032 GCA_037380965.1 Deltaproteobacteria bacterium | reverse complement strand
GCAAGGGATTGAAGAATCACGTGAGGCCGGCCTGCGTCACCTGTTCTCCGGCGTTGGTTCTCTGGGGAAAAAAGTTTGACAAGGATTTAGTTTAATAGTAACTTATTAACATGTAATCTATCTCTCGTGCACAGATCTTGGAGCTTCGGGAGGAGGGTTATTCCCATGAAAATTGCTCCGGCAATTGCTGATCGGCTCGGCGGTACCGATCCGCGCGCACAAATCTTGCTACAAAGAGGAGGGAAGCTGTGAGATTACCGAAATTCGATTACAGGCGACCGGAAAATGTCCAAGAGGCCTGTGAGATATTGCTTGATCAACCGTCCGCGAAGGTGCTGGCAGGCGGGACCGATCTTCTGGTGAACATGAAGTACAGGGTGGAGACGCCTGCCACCGTCGTCAGTCTCAGAGGGCTGAATGAGCATGAATATGTCCGGAAGGCAAATGGGGCGGTGAGGATTGGAGCGCTCACTCCTCTGAAGAAAGTCTATAGCGATCCAGTGGTGGCGCAGAATCTTCCCTCGCTGGCCACCGCGGCGTCCGCTGTGGGATCGTATCACCACCAGGCAATGGGAACCATCGGAGGAAACCTTTGCCAGCAGACTCGATGCAAGTACTTCAACCAGTCGAAGTGGTGGCGAAGCGCAAGGCCGCTCTGTTACAAGGCCGGCGGTGATATGTGCCATGTGGCCAAGAAGGAAGGCGTGTGCTACTCGACCTACTGCGGTGACGTGGCGCCGGCTCTTCTCGTACTGAATGCGGAAGTGGTCTTGTCCGGGAAGGAAGGTTCGAGGCAGGTTCCTCTCGAGGAGCTCTACTCAGGGGAAGGGAAGACGCCGCTGAAGCTTGGACGAGGTGAAATCCTCACCGAGATTGTCATCCCCGAGGGAGCTGCGGATGCCTTCTCGACGTACAAGAAATTTGCCAATCGAGGGAGCATTGATTTCCCTATTGTGGGCGCGGCTTTCTGGAAGTCAAACACGACAGGGGAATCGAGGATCGCCTTGACGGCTGTTGACCGGAAACCGGTCAGAGCTCGGGAGCTCGAAGACTTCATGAAGGATAAAGAGCTCGGTGACGACGTCATCGAAGCGGTAGACCGTTTGGTCGGCAAAGGAGCACGACTGATGATGTCGTCAATCGATTCACTCACGATAAAAAGGAAGATGATGAGAATACTGGTGAAAAGCGCTATCGAGGAAGCCAGGGGAGGTAGGTAAAGTGAAGCAGGTCATCGCACTAACGGTAAACGGGGATACGTACGACCTTCTTGTTTCGCCTAACCAGACGCTTCTCGAGGTCCTGCGGGAGAAACTCGGGCTCATGGGGACAAAGAGAGGATGCGATCTGGGCGCGTGCGGCGCGTGCACGGTATTGATGGACGGCGAAGCGGTTCTTTCCTGCCTGTTGCTGGCAGTAGATGCGGCTGGAAAAGAGATCGTCACGATAGAGGGCCTCGCTGAAGAAGGGGAGCTCCATCCGCTTCAGAAGTCCTTTATCGAGCATGGTGGGCTCCAGTGCGGCTTCTGTACGCCGGGCCTTATCATGACTGCCAAAGCCGTGCTCGATGAAGACCCCCACCCCACCGAGGAGAGCGTGAAGAGAAAGATCGCGGGCAACCTCTGTCGCTGCACGGGGTACAAGAAAGTCACCGAGGCGATCATGAGTGCGGCCGACAGGATGGAAGGGAGAGAATAGATGGAAAAAGAACTGAATGTGGTCGGTCAGAGGTTGCCCATGGTGGACGCCGCGGCCAAGGTTACCGGCGCGGCTCAGTTTGCCGATGACCTGATGTTTCCCGGCATGCTGTACGGAAAAATCCTGAGAAGTCCTTTTCCCCAGGCAAAGATTCTGAATGTGGACGTGTCCAAGGCCGCGCGTCTCCCCGGGGTCAAGGGTGTGATGACCGGGCAAGACATTCCGGATCGCCAATACGGAATTGTTCCCAAGGCACACGACGAGTACGCCCTTGCCAAAGACAAGGTCCGGTACATCGGCGATGAAGTGGCGGCCGTATGCGCGATCGACCTGGAGATAGCCGAGGAGGCCGTGGACTTGATCGAGGTCGAGTACGAGGAACTGCCCGCGGTATTCGACCCGAGAGAAGCGATCAAAGAAGGAGCGCCGATCATACACGAGGGTGTGGCCAATAATACGTCATTCGCCATACGCAAGGAGTTCGGCGATGTTGAAAAGGGATTCGCCGAAAGTGATCTCGTGTCGGAGGATACCTTCTATTCCCAGCCCGTGAACCATGCGCCAATGGAGCCCCATGCGGCGGTCGGCCAGTACGATCAACTGACCGGTCAGGTGACCGTATGGTCGAGCACCCAGATACCGTTCTTCCTGAGACGCAATCTGTCGGCCACGCTCAAGATACCGGAAAGCAAAGTTCGTGTGATCAAGCCGAAGGTGGGAGGGGGATTCGGTCAGAAAATCGACATGTACGCGAAAGATTTCTGCGCCGCGTGGTTTGCCAGGAAGACCGGCCGACCGGTAAAATTTGTGTACGAGCGGGACGAAGTGTTCATTGTGACACGCCAGCGTCATCCAATGTACCTTACGGTCAAGACCGGAATGACCAAGGACGGGAAAATCCTGGCGCAGAAGTTCCTCGCACACGCTGACGGCGGCGGGTACAACAGCACCGCCCCCACCATGATCGCCCTCTCTTGCTTTTTCCTGATGGTTCCCTATCACGTGCCCAATTTGCTCTATGAGGGGTACCACGTGTATACGAACAAGCCCGTTGGAGGGGCTATGCGCGGGCATGGCATTCCCCAGGCCCGCTTCGCGGTGGAACGGCAGTTGGATCTGATGTCGGAGCGGTTTCATTTGGATTCTGCCGAGGTCCGCTTCAAGAACAGCATCAAAGCGGGCGAGCCTCATCCGGGAGGATTCGTCATCAATTCCTGCGGGTTTGCCGAGAGCGTGCAAGAGGCCGCGAAGGCGATCGGCTGGAAGGAAAAGCGAGGCAAGCTTCCCTTCGGACGGGGAGTTGGGCTTGGCGGCGCGTCGTTCCCCAGTGGGGTGACCAATATGAGCCATATCAGCTCCGGCGCGGTGGTCCAGGTCGGTCGGGACGCCGGGATCAATGTGCTCTCGGGCGCCGCGGATATCGGTCAAGGCGCGGAGACGGTGATAGCTCAGATCGTCGCGGAGGAATTGGGCGTCTCAATCGACAATATCAGGGTGACTGCTGCTGACACGGGGACCACACCTCTCGATCCGGGCACCTTTGGAAGCGGAGTGACGGTGAGGGCCGGAAACGCCGCGCGGATAGCCGCTCAATCAGTGAAATCAAAACTCTTCGAGTGCATAGCCGATGAGCTGGAAGCGAACCCGCTGGATCTCGTGGCCAAGGAGGGAAAGATCTTCGTCAAGGGATCGCCTGAAATCAACATTCCCTTTCCGAAGGCTCTCAAGATCTACCAGTATCGGGATCTGCCAATGCCCATCGTCGGGAGGGCTTCCTGGATGGCCGACACCAAGGAGCCGACAACGCTTTTCAAAGAACCGGGCAACTTTTCCCCCAGCTACTCCTTCATGACCCAGGCCGCGGAAGTGGAAGTCGATACCACCACAGGGAAGGTGAAAGTCATCAAGATGGTGACCGCGCATGACTGCGGCCGCCCCATCAATCCCATGCTTGTCGAAGGACAACTCGAAGGCTCCATTTGCGGGGGCATGGGGCAAGCCCTGTACGAGGACGTGATCGTCGAAGAGGGCCAGGTGATGAACCCGCAATTCGTCGATTACGGTTTTCCCACCGCGCTCGAGGTGCCGGAAATGGACACCGTCGACATTGAGACCGATGATCCGGTGGGCCCATTCGGCGCAAAGGAGGCGGGTGAAGGAACCCAGCTCTCTCCCGCGCCGGCAATCGTCAACGCGATTTACGACGCGATCGGCGTGAACTTCAACGAACTGCCGGTGACGCCGGAGAAGATCCTGAAGGCCCTGGAGGATCGCAAGAAAGAACAGAAAGCCTGAAACAAGCTCGGCTCACGTATTCGAGCGTCACCGGGCCAG
>JARRRG010000319.1:0-7992 GCA_037380965.1 Deltaproteobacteria bacterium | reverse complement strand
AGCCACCGGGCCTCCTCGTCAAAGGCCGCGACTACTCGATCGAGTCGACCGTCAGTGAGCACGGGAACGGATCTGCGCACGCGAATCAAGGCCCGGTACCACTCGAGAACCGATCGGTGCGGCTCCCGATCCAGCTCGTCCCAATTGAGCCGCGAGCGCTCGAAGGTTTCCACGGCATGAGGATCGGGCACATGTTCAGGCTTCCACCCAAACCCGGAGAACTCTTCGCGTCGCCCCTTGCGCACCGCGTCTCGCAGCTCCCTGTCCTCGTGATCGGCAAAGAATTGAAACGGTGTGGACGCGCCCCACTCTTCCCCCTGGAAAATCATCGGGATAAAGGGTGAAGTAAAGACGATGGCAGCTCCGATCTTGAGTTTGTCCTGGCTCACGAGCTGACTCAAGCGCTCTCCCTTGGCACGGTTACCCACCTGATCGTGGGTTTGAAGGTATCCGAGGAAGTGATGCCCGGAGAGCTCTCCTATCGGCCGGCCGTGAACGCGGCGCCGAAAAGCCGACCCTGGGATCGTTGAGGTCGCTTTCGGCAATGAGCGTGAGGCGACGTCCGACCTCGGCCTCCAGCGCCTCGACCTCGACCGCGAGCTGCTCGAGGATGTGAACGGCCGATGTGTCTACGATGCCATGGATTGCGTCGATGCGTAATCCATCGAAGTGGTAATCGCGCAGCCACATCAGAGCATTGTCACAGAAGAATCGCCTGACCTCATCGCTGTCCGGCCCGTCGAAATTGACGGCTTCCCCCCACAGGGAGGTATACCGGTCGGTGAAATAGGGGCCGAACTGAGCGAGGTAATTGCCTTCAGGGCCAAGGTGATTGTAAACCACGTCAAGGATGACGGCGAAACCCCGTTTGTGGCAGGCGTTCACGAGGCGTTTCAGCCCTTCGGGGCCTCCGTATGCTTCCATCGGCGCGTAGAGACTGACTCCGTCATAGCCCCAACCGCGAGTCCCGGAAAACCCGTTGACCGGCATAAGCTCGATGTGCGTGATTCCCAGTTTCTCCAGATGATCCAGCCGCGTTGCCACGCCGTCGAAATTGCCTTCCGGGCTGAAGGTCCCCACGTGCAGCTCGTAGATGATCGCCGAGGAGATGGGAGGCGGCCGCCACCCGCCATCGCTCCACGCAAACCTCGCATGATCGAAGATCCGCGAAGGACCGTGAACACCTCGGGGCTGCCACGGAGAACGGGGGTCCGGGAGAGGCTGTCCGCCATCGAGTATGAAGGCATAGTCAGCTCCATGTTTTGCTCGTGACGTTTCCACTTCCCACCAACCACCGGTTTGCTTTTCCATGGCAAGGTGGGTTTCATCGATTTTCGCTTCGACCTCCGTGGCATTCGGAGCCCATACCCGCATTGTTCCCATGGCTCCCTAGCTCTCCTTCCAAAGAAGGGCAACCGGAAAGCTTTTCAGGAGCCCATGAATAGCCACCTTGCCCCCTTCGAGACGATCCCCGGTCAATACATTGCGCCATGAGCCATGCACAAGCTCAAGCCGCGTGTTGCCCCAGTCTCCCGCCAAGGTGAGAATCAGTCGGGGAGCAACGGTGACAACACGTTCGCTGCGAGAAAAGGCAATGACATGCTCGGCTTTCTCCCCGTATGCGAGGAGGGGTTGATAATCCCCTGACGTAAAGATTTCCGGATGGAGTCGGCGCAATCCCAGGGCTCGATGGATCAGCCAGAGCTTGGGCACTCCTTCGTCCATGCGGGCCATAATCTCGTCGACCGGGAGCTTCGTTATTTCGGCCATCAACTTCCTGCGGAGCTCGAAGTCAACCGGTCTCCGGTTGTCAGGGTCAACGAGGTCCAGATTCCACAGCTCGGTTCCCTGGTAGAAATCGGGAACACCCGGCGCGGTGAGCTTGATGAGGGTCTGAGACATCGAGTTGACCCTGCCGGGCTCGATGAGGGGTGCAATGAATTCTTCCAGGTCGGAGACAAACTCCCGGTCCTCGAGCACGGACTGGACGAAGCCCAGGAGTGTCTCCTCGTACGAAGGGTCGGGTCGCGTCCATGATGTGTAGGTCTTGGCCTCTCGCGCGGCCTTATCAGCGAACATAAGGACACGCTCCGTCTCGATAGGCCATGCCCCCACCAGCGTCTGGTACAGGAGATACTCTGCATTGCGATCGGGTACACCCTCCCAGCGATACGTCTCATTATGCGCGGCCCAGCGCAACACCGCGTCACTCCATTCCCCGGGAATTTCCGACAGCAAGGCCAGGCGTGCCCGCACGTCCTCGCTTCGTTTTGTGTCATGGCTGGAAGTCGCGAGCATGGAGTATGGGCTCAGCTCCGCGGCGGAATGCATGGCGTGGTGAAACTCTTCGATGGAGAGCCCGAAGCGCGCGGGGTTCCCTCCAACCTCATTCAGAGATATCAGACGATTGAAGCAATAGAACGCGGTGTCTTCCACTCCCTTGGCCATGACTGGAGCAGTAACCTGCTGAAAGCGCACGATGAATTCCGTCTCACTCTCTCCTTCAAGCTCAAGGAGAAGTATGGAAGCAACGAAATCGAACAGCTCCGGATCGAGCTCGGGCTGGAAAGCCTTGGCAGCCTCCACTGCCTGGGTGACGATGCTCCGGTCTTCTTCTCGCAATTGCCTCAGCTCGGGCCGAATGTAGGTTCGATAAACGGGAAAGCAGGCTACGATCTCCCGCAGGGCCACATTCAGTTCGTACCGGGTATAGTCCCGATATCGACGACGGTGTTCGCAACACTGAATGAGGAGCTCGGTGAGGCGGTTGACGTCACCCGCGAGCAGCTCACGCATGACCTGGTGTTTTTTCTCCCTGACAACGATCCGATAGTCAGTCTCCTCACCCGTGAACTCTGCGAAGAACTCAGTCAGTGGGGTTTCTCCGCCAGGGTTGATGAAAAGGCCGCCTACGCGGTTGAGAAAGTCGTAACCTGTTGTGCCCTCGACAGGCCAGGATGACGGAAGGCTCTCATCGGGATCGAGAATCTTTTCCACAACAATCCACGCGTCCGGCGCAGCTCCCCTCAGACGGAGCAGATACTGTTCCGGATTACGCAGTCCGTCCGGATGATCGATCCGAAGCCCATCGAGCGATCCGTCCTGAATCCACCTGAGGATAAGACGATGGGTGTCCGCGAATACTTTTTCTTCCTCGATCCGAAGCGCTACCAGGGTATTGATGTCAAAGAACCGCCGGTACCCGAGATCCTGGGATGCGGTGCGCCAGAAAGCGAGCCGGTAGTTCTGTTCCTCGAGCAAGTCATCGAGGAGATCGGGCGAGTTGTTGACCTCGTCGATAATCGACCGCACCACCGATGAAGCTTCCGGAGACTCTTCCAGGAGACGGAAGAATTGAGACTGGATCACCTCCTTGTTGCGATGCCTCCTGTGGGTGCTCTCGCGGTCGGTTGCCGTGGGAAGCGGGAGGTGGCGAAAGGAGTCTGCGATAAACGCGAGGTCATCGGAGCCGCATCGTTCCGCGGCCCGATCGAGGATATCGGCAAGGGAGCGCGGGGCCACAGGCAGCCAATGATCGTAATAGCGGATGAACAGACGGCCGTTCTCATGCCTCAGTTGAATATCTCCTCGCTCGACACACCGCCCGTACCGATCACCCAGGATTGGGAGGAGTATTTTGTTGCCCAACCGGTCTTCAGGAGGGTCCCAGTCAACGTCAAAGTAGTCGGCATAGAGGCTGGACGGGCCGTTCTCCAGGACGTCCCACCACCACGCGTTTTCCGGCCCGGTAATCGCCATGTGGTTGGGAACCGCATCCAGGATCTGCCCGAGCCCATGATCGTGAAGCGCGCGGCACAGCCTCCGGTGACCCTCAAGACCGCCCAGTTCCTCGTTCACCTTACCGGGGTCCACCACATCGTACCCGTGACTACTGCCCCGCGCGGCCTGAAGATACGGTGAACAATAGAGATGACTGACTCCCAATTCCTCCAAATAATCGGCGAGCGCGGCGGCATCATCAAAGGTGAAGCCTGCATGAAACTGAAGCCGGTACGTGGCCCGCGGGATCTTAGTCATCCGGTTCACTCCGCTTGAGTACAGCCAGTGAGCGACCTTCAATTACGATCTCATCCCGAGCCTGATAGATCTCGCCCTCTGCTACGAATCCGCCCTCTGCCGTATCAATTACTTTGCTCCACTCTTTGCCCCATTCAGGACCGGGAAGAGTGAAGGAGATCTTGTCATGGTGTGCGCTGAGAAGCACAAAGAAGCTGTCGTCAACCAGCCGTTCTCCTCGGGGATCCGGATAGGGAATTGCATTCCCATTCAAGAATACTCCTATCGGTATACAATAAAATGACGTACTCATCCTGCCCTTCCCAGTCAAACAACGATACTTCATTATCATGTCAGTACGCATAGTTGTTAACCAATTTCATTCGGCCCACTTCGTCTCCTCCCAGCAGCATGGGTATTCCCAGTGACAGGAAGAGCGTGGCCAGGAAGTTCCGTTGCTGCCTGGCGCGAAGAGCGCGGATTTTCGCGTTCGGGGTAGGGCCTTCTTCTCCGCAGTTCCACGAGCGGTTATGATTTTCGCCGTCGCGGTTATCTTCGCCATTGGCATCGTTGTGCTTCTTATTATACGAAACGAGATCACGAAGTGTGAACCCGTCGTGCGCTGTCACAAAGTTGATGCTCGCGTACGGTCTGCGACCGGTACTCTCGTACAGGTCGGAGCTGCCGGTCAGTCGGTATGCAAGCTCGGCCAGCGTTTTGTCCCGTCCACGCCAAAAGTCGCGGACGCAATCACGGTACTGGCCGTTCCACTCGGACCAGAGAGGAGGGAAGTTGCCCACCTGGTATCCCCCCTCACCAATGTCCCACGGCTCGGCAATGAGTTTCACCTGGCTCACCACCGGATCCTGCTGGATGAGATCGAAGAACGCGGAAAGGCGTTCCACGTCATGCAGTTCCCTCGCCAGGGTGGCTGCCAGGTCGAAGCGAAATCCGTCGATGTGCATCTCGAGCACCCAGTAGCGCAAAGAGTCCATGATGAGCTGCAGAACATGTGGATGGCGCATGTTCAAACTGTTTCCCGTGCCGGTGTAATCCATGTAATAGCGCGGATCTTCGTCAAGAAGCTTGTAGTAGGCCGCGTTGTCGATCCCTCTGAAGGAGAGCATCGGGCCAAGGTGGCTCCCTTCAGCCGTATGGTTGTACACGACGTCCAGAATCACCTCGATGCCCGCTTCATGCAGGGTCTTCACCATCTGCTTGAATTCCGGCACCTGCTGGCCGAGACCTCCTCGGCTCGAGTACTCGTTGTGGGGCGCGAAGAATGCTATTGAATTATAACCCCAGTAGTTCCTGAGTCCTATGTCGATCAAGTGCGCATCATGAATAAATTGATGAACCGGCAGCAGCTCCACCGCGGTCACGCCGAGTCGCGTCAGGTAGTCGATTGCCGCGGGATGGGACAGCCCTGCGTACGTTCCTCGCAATTCCCGCGGAATCTAGGGATGCCGCACCGTAAAGCCCTTCACGTGGACCTCGTAAATGACCGTTTCATGAAGCGGCCGGCACAAAAGCTGGTCGTTCTGCCAGTCAAAATAGGGGTTGATGATCACCGACTTGGGTACGAACGGTCCGCTGTCATCGTCATTAAATGTGCCCTCCGGATCGTTGAAACGGTAGGGAAAGACCGCCTCGTTCCAATCTACCTGCCCTTCCACGGCCTTCGCGTACGGATCGATCAGAAGTTTTGAAGCGTTGCAGCGAATACCCTCCTCAGGCGCCCACGGCCCATGCACCCGATAACCGTACCGTTGGCCGGGTATGGCGCGCGGCAGATATCCGTGCCAGCAAAACCCGGTCACCTCGGGAAGATCCACTCTTGTTTCCCGCTTGTTCTCGTCAAAAAGGCAGAGCTCGACTCTTTCGGCTACTTCAGAAAAAACGGAGAAGTTGGTGCCGACTCCATCATAGGTTGCTCCCAATGGATATGGTCTGCCAGGCCATACCTCCATTTCACACAGCCCCTTTCGCTTTCCTGTACAAGCAAACAATTTATCGCGCTCTCACTCCGACGAGCGCGTACAACAGTATTCTACTCCACAGCCCTGGAAGTCACTACCGAAAAGCACAAGCGAACTCTTCAAGATGAGTCCGACAAAGGTCAATCCGGTCCATCTGCCCGCGTCTCAAGCTCGCCCGACGTATCTGAACGTGTTGCGGCACGATGCGCCGCGTTTTGCGCTTGAGAGCACGCGGGGCAGGCATTGTGAAGCAAGATAGCATCCAGGGAAGGCTCCGGACAATCTCTGTGAGATCAAGAGCGCTTATTGGCGGAGAATTTTGCCGACGCACGCGTGCAATCGTAGGCCTGGTTGCCGGAGTTTCCTCGGGCCCATGAATCGGCCGGTCACTTCTCGTGAATCGGCCGGTCATTTCTCCTATCGACAAGGGAGCCGAGGTCTGATATCACGCGGCGGAAGGAATTGGGCTGATGGCTGAGAAGCCCATGAGGGGCCGCTCCCGGAGCTCCGGTGCGTGAAGAACTGGTGGGGAACAATTTGGGCTTGGGTCACTCAGATTTAAATAGGGTAGGAAACGCAAATGTCTGCGAGCGAAAAACCGCTTACCAAGGATAAATCCCCGACGAAACCAAGCATATACATCGCATGGTGTAAACGCTGCGGTAATTGTGTGGCCTTCTGTCCGACCAAGGCACTGGAACAAGATGAAGAAGGATACCCTCGTCTCATACGACCCGACAAATGCACGGGTTGCCGACTCTGTGAAATGCTTTGCCCCGACTTTGCCGTCAGAATCGGGGAGGAGGCTCCGGTGCCACTCGCCAGGTACGGAACAGAGGCTCCGCCACCGGGGACTCCCGGATCGCCTGTGAGTCCGCACCATAGTCCCGAGCGGCTTGCTCCCGAGCCCGACGATGAGGATGCCGACGATGCCTAAGAGAAAGGCCCGACTTCTTCAAGGAAACGAGGCCATAGGTCTGGGCGCGCTTGCGGCCGGCTGCACCTTCTGCGCGGGATATCCCATAACGCCGGCGAGTGAGATCATTGAGTTGCTGAGCCGGGAGCTGCCTGCGCGACGTGCCCCGTTCATACAGATGGAGGATGAAATCGCATCCATTGGAGCCTGCATTGGAGCGAGTCTTGCCGGACGCAAGGCCATGACCGCCACAAGCGGACCAGGCTTTTCTCTCATGCAGGAAAACCTCGGCTGGGCGTACATCGCGGAGGTGCCGCTGGTAGTGGTTAACGTGATGAGAGCAGGCCCATCCACCGGAATGCCCACAACAGCCGCGCAGGGGGATGTCCAACAGGCTCGATGGGGCAGCCACGGTGACCACACGGCAATCGTTTTGTGCCCGGCCTCGGTGCACGAATGCTTCGACCTCACGGTCACCGCCTTCAATTGGGCGGAAAGATTCAGGACACCGGTAATCCTGTTGGCGGACGAGATGATCGCCCACCTTCGGGAGAAAATGATCGTACCCGAGCCGAACGAAGTGGAAATCATAGATCGAAGAAGACCGACGGTTCCTCCTGACTGGTACCTCCCTTACCAGACTGACGGAAGCCTCGTTCCTCGGTTGGCCGATTTCGGGGAGGGATACCGGTATCACGTCACGGGACTGGTCCATGACGAGCACGGCTTCCCCACGAGGCGTCACGATGAAGTCAGACCGTTGCACTCGAGGCTGTTCAATAAGATAGGCAGGCACTCCGCATACCTGGAACGCGTCAGGGCCTTTGAACTCGAAGACGCGGAGCTTATGATCATCGCGTATGGATGTGTGGCCCGTGCAGCTCAGGCCGCGGTGCGACTCGGCCGTAAAAGAGGGCTGAAGGTCGGACTCCTCCAGCTCCTCTCACTTTGGCCGTTTCCCCGGCGTTCCGTGGAAGAGGCCCTGGTGGGCAAAAGGGCCGTACTGGTCCCCGAGTTGAACATGAGCCAACTGCGGAGAGAGGTGCTGCGCGTGAACAACGGCCGGACCAGAGTTCTCGG
>JARRRG010000318.1:0-4053 GCA_037380965.1 Deltaproteobacteria bacterium | reverse complement strand
CGCTGTGGCATGGGAGGACCAGTGAGGGGAATGTGAACGATCGGCCGGGCCTTGACAACCGATCCATCGGGTGAGATGAACCTCACGTTCGGTAAAGCGCAACTCCATAAAAATCAATGGGATTGGCTGGAGTGGCTTTCGGGGCTCTCTAGTTCGCTCAGGTCCTCGACGGGTGAGGCTTCATCGTTAATCGAGACAACGGTGCCATCGAGGATTCGGATAATTCTGTCGCACGCGTTCCCTATTTCCTCTTCGTGGGTAACCAGGACCACCGTGAATGCCTGGTTGACGATATCCCTGAGCTGTTCCACCACGACATCGGTGTTCTCCTGATCGAGCTGACCGGTGGGCTCGTCGCCGAGGATCAACGACGGGTTGTTTACCAGCGCGCGAGCGATCGCGGCCCGCTGGCGCTCACCTCCGGACAGGCGATTAGCCCAGTGGTCCACCCGGTGGGAGAGACCCACCCGGTCGAGAGCTTCCAGAATCGATTTCCTACGCACGCCCCGGTCGGATTCAGCGTAGATCAAGGGGAGCTCCAGATTCTCATACACGGTTGAATTGGGGAGGAGATCGCAGCTTTGAAAGACAAATCCAAGTTCTTTGTTTCGAAAGTGGGCCTGTTCTTGCCGCGAATATTCGAGAATGTTCTCGCCCTTGAACAGGTATCGACCTGATGTGGGAGGTTGGAGCAACCCGAGAACATAGAGGAGCGTTGACTTCCCGGAGCCCGAGGGTCCCATGATGGCCACCATCTCTCCGCGATGTATCGAGATGTTTGCTCCTCTCAGCGCATGGATTACCGTCCCCCCGTCGTAGTAATCTTTCACCAGATCCTGGGTTTCAATTATTAATTCGTTTTCCATGTGTGAAGACCGCTCTTCCAACATTCAATGTCCTACAACCCGATAATATAACCCATAATGGACCCGATGCCTATCCCGTAATCGCGGGCGGGGAGTTTTTGCCCTCTTTTTCCGCACATTGTGCTATATAGTGAGAATGTTCCAGATAGCCAAACAGGCCAGGGGTGAGCGGGGCTCCTTTGTCAAACTTGTTTATCTTGACTCCGATGACTTCGCGGTAATTGTCCGGTATCCTTCGGACAGTAAACTACACCACGCGTATATTGGACCGGATTCGTCCGAAGCGGAGCGGGTCTTCGACAAGGAGGTCGTACAGGTGACCGCTGGAGACAAGCTTCAGTAGTTAGACTGCCCTGCGTCCTACCGGTTCAACGATTGTCAGGACCGCTCACGCTGGTCCGGCAAGACTGATATGAGGCCCCATAGGTACTCGTGCCCGCCAAGACCGGAAATGGACAGAAAACCTGTCGGCCCGAAGTCACAACCTGCAATTCACTCCTTTGTGGCGGCTCACCTGGGAACCGCCAGGCGGGAACAGACGGTCCTCGTGATCGATGAAACAGAGCGGGAGGTCATTTGAGTGGCCAAAGTGCGTTTAAAGGGTGAATGGAAACTGTGGGCGGGAATCGGAATTATTCTCGCATTGGTGGTGATCTATCTCTATGTGGCCAGTCGCCCGCCCATGGAAGGAGGAGAGTACCTGTGGCAGGTGACAAAGGTCGCTGACGACGATACACTCCGCTTGAAAGGTTCAGGGAAAACCGTCGAGTTCAGACTGATCGGCATGGAAGTTCCGAAGGAAGAGGAGGGAACCGTACGAGATCTCCTCACGGAAACGCTCGCGGGCAAATGGGTACGGATAAAGACGATCCGTGAGAAGCCCAAGACAGGGATCAAGGAAGGGTTCATCTTCCTTTCGGGGGACGATATCCTCGCTCGGCTCGTCCGGCAGGGTCTTGTGCGGTTGAACCGCAATGAGAAGGGGTTTGACGTGCGACCCTACATCGAACTGGAGCTTGAGGCAAAGAGAGCAAAACGAGGACTGTGGGGCTTGCCTGCCCAGGGGGTAAAATGAAATGAAGATCATGATTGTTGGCTCCGGCGGACGTGAACATGCCCTGGCCTGGAAGATCGCGCAGTCGGATCAAGTCAGCGAGGTGCTCGCGGTCCCTGGAAACGTAGGGATAGACTTGGAACCGAAATGCCGCGTGCTCAATATTACGGCAGAGGACATCGGAGCACTGAAGGACCTCGCGCTCTCCGAAAGGGTCGATCTCACGCTCGTCGGTCCCGAAGCCCCTCTTGTGGCCGGACTGACCGACGCGTTCCAGAGCGCGGGTCTGAGGGTGTTCGGGCCCACCGCGGATGCCGCGCTGCTCGAAGGCAGCAAGGTTTTCACAAAGACGCTCATGGACAAGTACGGCGTACCTTCTGCAACCTTCCAGGTCTTCGACGATTACCACGCGGCCTCTTCCACCCTTGAGAATCATTCCGGCCCCATCGTGGTCAAGGCTGACGGGCTTGCGGCAGGCAAGGGAGTCTTTGTGTGCCAGGATCGAGATCAAGCCCTGCAGGCCCTCTCGACGATCATGAAAGAGAGGGCGTTCGGCAATGCCGGAGACCAGGTGATCCTCGAGGAATGCCTTGAAGGAGAAGAGGCGTCCTTCATCGCGTTCACGGACGGCAGGGAAGTTCTCCCGCTGGCCAGCTCGCAAGATCACAAGCCGGTGTTCGACGGCGACAAGGGACTGAATACGGGAGGCATGGGAGCGTACTCCCCCGCGCCCGTGGTGACACAGGATGTCCATGATCAGATTATGAACGAGATCATGATCCCGGTGGTTCGAGCGCTCGAGGCGGAAGGACGGCCGTATCTGGGGTTCCTTTATGCGGGCCTCATGATCAAGGATGGAAAAGCAAAGGTCCTCGAATTCAACGCCCGTATGGGTGACCCCGAGGCCCAACCCCTCCTCTTCCGGATGAGGACCGATCCCGTTCCCCTGATGGTGGCTGCCATCGAGGGCGGATTGGGGGGAATGGACATCTCCTGGGATCCCGAGGATTCGGTCTGTGTGGTGATGGCCGCGGGCGGCTATCCGGGGTCCTATGAAAAAGGGAAACCGATTAAGGGAATCGAAGAAGCTGACGCCCTGGAAGGGGTAAAGGTCTTCCTGGCGGGCGTACGCCGTGATGACAACGGCTTCGTCACGAATGGAGGCCGTGTGCTCGGAGTGACCGCGAAGGACCGGGGAATCGCCCGCGCCATGGAGAGGGCATATCAGGCGGTCGAGCGAATAACCTGGGAGCATGTACACTATCGAAAGGACATTGGAAAGAAAGCACTCGATCGTCACTGAGGCAACGGAGCTCCTCTCCACGCAAGAAGTCCCCGGAATAATTCCCCTGACATCGGTGAGGAACCGGCAGGGCACGAGAGCATGCGCGTCGATTTGACTGTACGCGGCCTCACCGGTTGCTGGTCTGCTGGGATGAAAATGCAAATCCGGGCCCGCATAAGAGATCCCGGATTCGCTGTAAAAAGTGCTCGCCTGTTGATCTGATTATACCCCATTCGGCCAACGCGTCAACAGCCGAATGCCCACCCCGCGGCAGCCCCCATCAGAGTGTGCACGCCATAGATTTCAATCGTAGTAGAATTCGGTTTTGGACACCCCACCGGCCTTAATCCTTTCCACGATTTCACGCATCGCAGAGAAGACATTTTCCCTGATGTCCCCCGCGACCACCACGTAGAGCAGATCGTCCCCCACCGCGAAATCACCTTCAAGCGCCTCAATAAGAACCGTAACGATACCCGGCTGGGCCTCTCCCCATTCCCGAATCGCGGTTATGGCCTCGGCATCGACCGTCACCCGAAGGCCTCGGACCCTTTTGCCGCCCGATCGGTCCGATCCTCTCACAATTCCGTTGTGACAGAGAATCATGCCGGCCTCACCGATCCGGGGGTGAGCCCGCGCCCTGCGGATCAGATCGTCCATCGATAGTGTACTCTCTCTCATATCGCGGCCTCCTGCACCCGTGGCACGGTAATCAGAAAGAGCAGCTTCCTCCGCTCAGTCCGACGAGATACCGCGGGCTGGAGCATTGCCGGATCGAAACGATTCGGCCCCGAAAGGCTATCCGAGAAATGCTCCCGCGGCCATTGTCCGCTCGAAGAGGAACCGCT
>JARRRG010000317.1:0-7421 GCA_037380965.1 Deltaproteobacteria bacterium | reverse complement strand
TTTGGAGCTCCTGCAACGACTTGATCTGAGTCGGTATGTGCCGGAACACCGCGGAAAGGCCCCTGCGCTGATAGAAATAGTTACAGCGGAAACGGGCCACTCCTTCCACTTCATAGGCCCGGTCCAACTGGAGGTTGGCCTTCAATTTCTCTTGCTGCTCGGGGGTCAGCATTTCAAAAAGAAGCTGCTCGTTTGTCTCCGCGGAAAGCGTATCGTGCTCGGTAGGCTCCAGGTCTCCTCTGAGTCTCAACAGAGGAGGAAATCCGGGAAGCATGTGGAGATCCGAAGCTCCCGAGCTCACCATCTCTCGGAGGAATTCATCGATGCGGGGCATGGCGACGGCCTTTTCTCTCCTCACGCTACCGAATTGAAACGTTTCTTGTTTTCCGCGTGCTCATACGCCGCTTCAAAGGAAATCTTCCCCTCTTCGTACAGCGCCATCAACGCCTGATCCATGGTTTGCATCCCGATGGAACGACCGGTTTGCATCACGGATGGTATCTGGTGGTTTTTTTCACTGCGGATAAGGTTGCCCAACGCCACGGTTCCGATCATGATTTCAGCCGCCATGACAAGCCCGTTATTGTCTTTGCTTGGTCTGAGCTTTTGAGTAATAACCGCTCTCAGGCCTTCAGCAAGCATCGTTCGGATCTGGTTCTGTTCTTCGTGAGGGAAGGAATCGATGATCCGCTGCACCGTCTTGGGCCCCGATGAGGTGGAGAGAGTGCCAAGGACGAGGTGTCCCGTCTCGGACGCGGAGATGGCCGCTCTTATCGATTCCAGGTCCCGTAACTCCCCCACCATGATGACATCCGGATCCTCTCGGAGCGCCCCGCGCAGGGCATCACCGAAAGACCGTGTATCTCGTCCCAATTGTCTCTGGGTCACTGCCCCTTTCTTGACCGGATGAACAAATTCAATGGGGTCTTCAACCGTGATGATATGCGCGGGCCTATCCGTGTTAATGCGGTCGATCATGGCAGCGAGCGTGGTGGACTTTCCTTGTCCGGTGGACCCGGTCACCAAAATGAGACCTTGATGGAAATCGCAGAATTTTTTCACGACTTGAGGGAGGCCCAGCTCTTCGAGCACCGGGATCTCAAGGGGAATGATCCTGAAGGCCGCGGCCGGGCCGGTGTTTTGCAGCACTGCATTCCCGCGGAACCGTGCCAGCCCGTTGAGCTCATAACTGAAATCGATCTGGAGGTGTTGTTCGAATGCCTTGCGCTGGGCCGGTGTCAGAATTTCATAGATCAGGCCCCTGGCTGTTTCCATCGAGAGCTTGGGAGATTTCAACTTTCGTAATCGCCCATACTGACGCACAATGAAAGAGCTCCCGGCATGCAGGTGCAGGTCCGACGCGTGTGCTCGAACGGCTGCCTGAAGCGCTTTGTCTATCTGGGGCATTTTCGCTACCCACCATCAGGCTCTTAACAGGGTGTACGTTTACCGGTTCAGGAGATCCGACCGCGGATCACCTTCATCCGGCTGCTGTTCGCGAATGTTGTGGATTTCGCCTTCGACTTCCAGAAAAGCTTGAATCAGCCCGGGATCGAATTTCCGCCCGCTCTCCGCTGAAAGAATCGCACAGGCCTCCTCGTGAGAATAGGTCTTCTTGTAGCGCCGCTTGCTCGTCAGTGCATCGTACACGTCGGCAATGGATATGATGCGCGCGGCCAATGGTATCTCTTCCCCTTTGAGCCCCGCGGGATAGCCCGAGCCGTCCCAATGTTCATGATGATAGTACGCAACGTCGCGTCCCATGAGAAGAAAGCTCTCTTCACCGGTTTCCCGGGCAGCCTCTTCAAGGGCACGTCCGCCGAGTATGGCATGCTGCTTCATGGTTTCGTACTCGTCCCGCCCCAATTTTCCCGGCTTAAAGAGGACTGAATCGGGAATCCCCACCTTGCCTATGTCGTGAAGTATGGCGGAATCAACCAGATCAATGATGAACCGTTCCGAAAGGACCTCCCGATGCTTCCCTTGGTCGCGCAGTCGTTCGCAGAGGACCCGGCAATACTCCTGAATCCGTCGCAGATGGCTTCCCGTCTCTCCGTCGCGAGATTCGGCCAATTTGGCCAGGGCAAATATCGAGCTATTTTTGATCCTTTGGATCCGTTCATAGGACGCCACCAGTTCTTCGTGCAACCGAACCTCTTCGGTAACGTCTTGGCCGAGACCGAGCAGACCTTGGACCTTGCCCGATGTATCCAGCATGGGGGACAAGGTCAGAGAAATTGTCAACACGTTTCCATCCTTGGCAATCTGCTGGACCTTCGCATGGACCGTGTCATGCCCTGTGTGGGACTCGTCTCTCAGCCGGCTCATGGTCTGGCCGGTCGTTCCATCGTCCGGAAAGAGCCTTCCGATCTTGGAACCGACCATCTCTTCGGATGTGTAACCAAAAATCCGTTCCGCCCCTGTGTTCCAGAACACGACGTTGTCGTCAAAATCCGTCAGGACAATGGAGACGCCCGTAGAGCTGTCGAGGATCCCTTTCAAGAAGTCGTTGGTTCGTGCGAGCTCCTTGGTTCTCTCCTCCACCTCATTTTCCAGAATGTGCGTATAATCCCGTTCGAAGCGCTTGAGCCTGCAATGCTCGATGCCCTGGCGAACCGTATTCATGAGAATCTCTGGATTGATTGGCTTCTGGAGAAAATCGTACGCTCCGTGTCGGAGGGCTCGGACAGCACTGTTGAGGTCGCCGTAACCGGTGAGGAGAATCACCGGGACCGTATCGTCGATTTCCCGAATGCGGCGCAACACTTCGAGACCGTCCGTGACCGGCATGCGAATGTCCGTGATCACGAGGTTGGGATGTTCCCTTTCGAATAACGCGATTCCCGCGTCCCCTTCGCTCGCACTCAGTACATTGTGACCTTTGATTTCGAGCAGGTCTCGAAGGAGCCCGAGCGTTACCTCATCGTCGTCAACAGTCAGGACAACCGCCGAATCCGGTCCACTGCCCTCCTGGACGGATTCTCTCAAGCCACTCCCTCCGTCATTCTCAACTTCTACGGTCACACGTCACGCCCCTTTCCCGGACAACGGCTCAAAGAGGACACGCCTCTTGGCCTCATCCCGACACCGGCCTCTCAAACGTTGCGCAGACCGCCCAGAGACGCGGGGGCACCTGAACTGCCACCCGTTAGGACCCTTTCCCACTCCGAAGAGAAGAGGTCTCGAACGAGTACTCCTGAGCAGTGCCTTCCCGTAGTTCTGGTATACTTCAACAAAATACAGTATCTTATGCACAGATGCGCACTCATGTCAATGATCGCAGCCACCAAATGTCAAGAACGGAGCGGTTCCTCGGATCGAGCATAACGTTGCCCCGTGTCAGAAAAGGCATCGCCCGGGATCACTTCGACAGAGCATCTCAAAGCCCGTCCTGTCTCAGGTTGGATCCAGTGCCCGCTCCAACACCTGCCGCGAGGGACGCGACGGGGAGACCGAAGAGCACCGGACATCGACGTGATCTCGTGTAACTCATGAGCTGAATGCCCCTTGAGAGACTCCATGCCGGCATACGTGCCACGAGCGCGATGAATCCGCGCGAGGAACCATGATTTTTTCGCAACCTGGCAGTTGACAGAGCAGGCCGCATGATTTACCTGTTAGGTAAACTAGTCAACGGAAGGAGCTTGCCATGCGTGCGGATCGTTTTACCCTCAAATCTCAGGAAGCCCTTCAATTAGCCCAGAATACCGCCGCCCAGAATGGAAATCCGCAGGTTGACACCGAGCACCTGCTCTTTGCACTCTTGTCAGATGAAGAAGGCATTTGTGTGGAGATACTGAGAAAAATGGGCGCGGATCCCGACCGGATTCGGAACGAAGCCCATGAAGCAGTGGAACGTCTTCCCCGGCAAACGGGGCCCTCAGGAGCGGACACGTATTTCTCCAACAACTTGAGAGCTGTTCTCGAGTCTGCCTTCCGCGAGATGGAACAGCTCAAGGACGAATACGTATCGGTGGAACACATGCTTGAGGCAAGTGGCTCAGCGGCTGCACGGATTCTCAAAAAGTATGGCGCGACAAAGGACAAGATCTACACCGTCCTGACCGAAATCCGAGGCACCCAGAGGGTAACGGACCAATCGCCAGAAGAGAAATACCAGGCTCTGAAGCGCTTCACAAGGGATCTGACCGAACTGGCCCGCAAGGACAAGCTCGACCCGGTAATCGGCCGCGATGATGAGATCAGGCGGATTATTCAGGTTCTTTCGCGAAGAACCAAGAACAATCCAGTGCTCATAGGCGATCCCGGTGTGGGCAAGACGGCTATCGTGGAAGGACTGGCCGGGAGAATCGTGTCCGGGGACATCCCGGAGACCCTCAAAGGGAAACGGGTGCTCGCGCTCGACATCGGCCAACTGATCGCAGGGGCCAAATACCGCGGTGAGTTTGAGGACCGGCTCAAGGCCGTGTTGAAGGAAGTCACCACCGCCGCCGGAGAGGTCATTCTCTTCATTGACGAGATGCATACCCTCGTCGGGGCCGGGGCCGCAGAAGGGGCGGTTGACGCGTCCAACATGCTCAAGCCTGCGCTCGCCCGGGGTGAGCTCCGATGCGTGGGCGCCACCACCGTGAACGAGTACAGAAAGCACATAGAAAAAGACGCGGCCCTCGAACGACGGTTCCAACCGATTTACGTTGCTGAACCCTCGGTGGAAGACTCGATATCGATCCTGCGCGGACTCAAGGAGCGGTACGAAATTCACCACGGAGTGAGGATCCAGGACGCGGCCATCATCGCGGCGGTGACCCTTTCCAATCGGTACATCACCGACCGTTTTCTCCCGGACAAGGCCATAGACCTGATCGACGAGGCGTCATCCAAGCTCAGGATCGAGATCGATTCCATGCCCACGGAGATCGACGAGATCGAACGGCGCATCATCCAACTTCAGATCGAACAGCAGGCGCTCAAGAAGGAATCGGACGCGGCCAGTGCAGAGCGGCTTCAAAAGGTGGACGCGGAGATCACGCGTCTCACCGGGGAATCGGAGGTGCTCAAGGAAAAATGGAACCGCGAGAAACAGGTGATTCACGCCATCCGGGAACTCAAAGAGCGGTACGAGCGGGCAAAGACCGAAGCCGCACAGGCAGAACGAGAGGGAGATCTCAGTAAAGCAGCGGAGCTCAAATACGGGATGCTCATCGCGCTCGAAAAGGACATCACAGAAAAGAACGAAATGCTCGCGGAAATCCAGAAAGATGGAGGGCTGCTCAAGGAGGAAGTAGGACCCGAAGACGTGGCCGAAGTGGTCGCCAAATGGACCGGTATCCCCGTTTCCAAAATGCTCGAGGGCGAGGTCGAAAAACTCCTCAAGATGGAGAGCAGGCTCGAAAAGCGAGTCATCGGACAGCATGAGGCGGTGGTGGCCGTGGCCGACGCGGTACGCCGGGCGAGATCCGGCCTACAGGATCCGAACAGGCCCATCGGTTCGTTCATCTTCATGGGCCCCACCGGCGTGGGCAAAACCGAGCTGGCCCGCGCGCTGGCAGAGTTCCTCTTCGACGACGAACAGGCGCTGGTGCGCGTCGACATGTCCGAGTACATGGAGCGACACTCGGTGGCGCGTCTCATCGGAGCACCCCCGGGGTACGTGGGGTACGAGGAGGGCGGATACCTCACAGAAGCCGTGCGGCGGCGTCCCTACTCGGTGGTGCTCTTTGACGAAATCGAAAAGGCCCACCCCGAGGTCTTCAACGCGCTGCTCCAGATTCTCGACGACGGGAGGCTCACCGACGGGAAAGGCCGAACCGTGGACTTCAAGAATGCCATCATTATCATGACCTCGAATATTGGCTCCCTTGAAATCCAGGACTACGCGGGCCGAGATGAAGAGGAGATGAAGACGAGAATCCTCGAGGCATTGAGGCGCCATTTCAAGCCGGAGTTCCTGAATCGACTGGACGACATCATCATCTTTCACTCCCTTGACCGGGAGCAGATCAAAGAGATCGTGGACATCCAGATCGGACGGGTCAACCAACGGCTGGCAGAAAACAAGCTCATGCTCGTTCTCACGCCGGAAGCGAGAGACCTTCTCGCAAACGAGGGGTACGACCCGGCTTATGGAGCGCGCCCGCTCAAGAGGACGATCCAGCGACTCGTCGAGAATCCCCTCTCTCTGGACATGCTCAAAGGTCAATTCGAGCCGGGAGACACAATACGGGTAAGCGCTGACGGGGATCATTGCACGTTCACGGCGGAGGGCTCCTCCTAGGGGCCTTCCAAGCCTCCCGGCACACATGAGAGGGGGAATCGCTCGAGACTCTCCCTCTCATGACGGCTACGATTATTCTCCGATGATCTTCACCAAGACCCGCTTCCGCCGCCGGCCGTCGAACTCGCCGTAGAAGATCTGCTCCCACGGGCCAAAGTCAAGTCGTCCGTCCGTGATGGCAACCACCACCTCCCGACCCATGACCTGCCGTTTCAGGTGCGCGTCGCCATTGTCCTCACCGGTCCGGTTATGAAGATACTGGCCGATCGGCTCGTGAGGAGCCAACTTTTCCAGCCATCGTTCGTAGTCCTGATGCAAACCCGATTCATCGTCATTGATGAAAACCGACGCGGTGATGTGCATGGCGTTCACCAGGACGAGGCCCTCTCTCACCCCACTTTCAGCCAATGCACCCTCCACTTCTCGCGTAATGTTTATGAACTCCCTTCGCTTGCGGACATTGAACCACAATTCTTTCCGATAGGTTTTCATGATATCCTCCATGCCTGTGGGGTATCCTGCCCCCGTTTGCCGAGCGTCTTCATTATCCTAACCAACGACGCCCGGACAAGCGAAAAAGCGCTTCAAGCGGCCGCCCCGCCACCGGCGATGGGCCGGATACCGCGAATGAGGAGGAGAATATGCCAAAGGCGTCAGACGTCATGACTACCGACGTGATAACCGTGAAACCTGATACGAGCCTTCGCGAGCTCGGCAAGATCCTCTCGGAAAAACATATCAACGGCGTTCCGGTGGTGGATGACGAGGGCGGTGTTCTCGGGGTGGTCTGTGAGTCGGACCTGGTAAAACAGAACAAACCGCTGCACATACCAACGGTCTTCGTGATCCTCGACTCGGTCATCCCTCTGGAAAATCCCTGGCGGCTCCACAAGGAATTCAAACGGCTCTCTGCCACCGCGGTCAAAGATATCTACTCGCATCCCGCGACCGTCGTGGAACCGGAGACAGATCTCGCTGACATTGCCCGCCTCATGGCCGACGAAAAGTATTATACGATTCCGGTGGTGAAGGAGGGCAAGCTGGTGGGGATCGTGGGCAAGGCGGACCTGATCCGTTCGCTGTATGATTAAGCAATCTTAGCTAATAATATCAATATGATGTCTTAATTTCCTAAATTTAACTCTAGCAAATCGCCCTTTTCTTATAAATTACTTTAAATTTTCTT
>JARRRG010000316.1:0-4061 GCA_037380965.1 Deltaproteobacteria bacterium | reverse complement strand
GACGCTCGATGGGATACGGCACGAACTGGTGGGCCTGCTGCCGGCCTGGACCCGTATGCTCGATCGACTCAAGTCGTTGGGCTATGTGGAAGCGACGCTCGTCGAGGATTCACTCTTTGGCCTCAAGGGAGCACGGCTCAGAGGCCACGAGTTCCACTATTCGGAGCTCCTGGACGATCCGACGGAAGATCCGCTCTGGAGTCCCGTGTACGCGACACGGCGCAGGCGCTCCGAAGAGACGATCCCCGAAGGCTTTCAATCGGGAAGAATTCTGGTAAGCTACGTCCACATGCATTTTGCGTCCCGACCTGAGGCGGTTCGGCACTTTGTCGGCCTTTGCGGCCCAATTGCCCCGACATCCTGAGGACGTGCAGACACGAGGGAATTGTTATGGCTCCTCGCGCGTTGATTCACACGCTCTATGAAAAGCCTATGACCGGCGAAGCGATCGAGGCTCGATCGTTCCAGATAATCGACGAGGAAGCGGACCGTCATGGTCTTTCAGACCGGCAGTGGGCTGTCGTCCGAAGAATGATTCACACGACCGCGGACTTCAGCCTCGTCAACGACGTGAGGTTTTCCCACGACGCGATCGACTCGGGAATCGCCGCGTTGCGATCGGGCACTCCGTTTCTCGTGGATTCCAACATGATTCGGTCCGGGCTCTCACTTGTCCGTCTCAGGCAGGTCTGCTCGCAGTACACGGCTGAGGCGGTGTTCTGCCATGTGGCCGATAAGGATGTCGCGCAACAGTCACGTGAAGAGGGATTGCCCCGCTCGCTCTTTGCCGTACGCAAGGCGCGGCACGTGCTCGATGGGGGAATCGCGGTCTTCGGTAACGCTCCCGTAGCCCTGATGGAGCTCAATCGCTTCATCGTGGAAGAGCAGGTCAAACCTGCGCTGGTCATCGCGATGCCGGTCGGCTTTGTCCACGTTGAAGAGAGCAAAGAAGAGCTCATGTCACTCGATGTGCCGTACATCGCGATCGCGGGCAGGCGCGGAGGAAGCCCGCTTGCGGTGAGCACGGTGCATGCCCTGTGCGCACTCGCGGTCACGTAGGCGGTCAGCGCCGGCGCGGGCATCACGATTGCGGCGTACCTCACGCGGGAACGGCGCGGGGCCGTCGGCCTCCACAAGGGAATCAGAGTACTGTTTTGATGACGACCCGCTCGACAGAGAAAAGATCGCGGCGTTCGAACACCCTCCGGACCGGGTTTACCACAGGCACGTGCGCTGCCGCCGCGGCCAAGGCCGCCGCGATGGTCCTTCTCGGGCAGGCTCCCCCGGCAAAGGTGGAGGTGGGTTTGCCCGATGGAGGCAGGGTCGAGCTGCCGGTCACCGGGACGCGGCTCGATGGTGATGCTGCCTGGGCCGCGGTCCGGAAGGACGCGGGCGACGATCCTGACGTCACTGACGGCGTGCTCGTCGAGGCTGTGGTGTCCTGGATCGGCCGCGATGAGGTGATACTCGCCGCGGGGAAGGGTGTGGGAATCGTCACAAAACCGGGCCTCGCGGTCCCTCAGGGAGAGCCCGCGATCAATCCCGTTCCTCGACGGATGATACGCCAATCAGTGCGAGAGGTCACGGATCGCGGGCTGAAGGTAACCATTTCAGTGCCGGCTGGAGAGGATCTTGCCGGCAAGACGTTCAACCCGCGACTCGGCATTGAGGGAGGGATCTCGATTCTGGGAACGTCGGGGATTGTCAGGCCGTTCAGCAGCTCCGCGCTGAGGGACTCTCTCAAGTGCTCGCTCAGCGTAGCCCGCGCGTGCCGGGTGAAAAACCCGGTCTTCGTTCCCGGTCGAATCGGAGAACGCGCGGCTCGACGGCACTTTTCCGTGTCCGATGAGCAGGTGGTCGAGGTGAGCAATGAATGGGGATTCATGCTGGACGAAGCACTCGAGTACGATTTTGACAGCATCCTCGTGCTCGGGCATCCCGGCAAGCTGGCCAAGCTCGCGGACAACCAGTGGGACACGCATTCCAAGCGCTCGATGAGCGCGGTGCCGACGGTGAGAAGGCTCGCGGCAGAGCTTCTCGAGAAGGAGATCCGAGAAACCAATACGGTTGAAGGGATCTTCACTCGCTTGCCTCAGGAGGAGAGCGAGCTGCTCGGTAATGAGGTCGCGCGGAGGGTTCGGGAAGCAGTCCTGAAGCGTGTCGAGGAACGCTTCACCATTGCCGCGGTGCTGGTCAACCTCAAGGGAGACATACTCGGCCGTTGCGGGGATCTGTCGCCGTGGCAGACTCACGGCACGGGCAACGCTCAGTGAGATTCGGTCAAGGCATGAATGCACGCGAGAACAGATCGTCCCGAAAATCGCTCAATAAGATAGCCATTGTCGGTTGCGGGCCCGGTCATGAGACCTACGTTACCCCTGCGGCTGTCCGAGCAATCGAACGGGCGGGAGTGCTCGTCGGACCGAAACGGCTTCTCGATCTCTTCCCTTCGGGTCGATCGGAACGAATAGCGCTCGGAAGCAATATCGACGAGGCGCTCGACATGGTCGCGGAAAAGAGGCACACCCATGAGGTGGCGATACTCGTCAGCGGAGATCCCGGGATTTTCAGCCTTGCAAAACGGGTCGTGGACCGTTTCGGCCGCGATTCGTGCGAGATCGTTCCCGGCGTGAGCTCGATACAGGTCGCGTTCGCGAGGATCGGCCTGGCCTGGACTGATGCGAAGATCATCAGCGCTCACAAGGAAAACCCCGATGCCAGGCTCTGGGAATCCACCCGGGACGAAGACAAGATCGCCATACTCGCTGGCCGTGCGACCGCACTGCAATGGATAGCCTCCGCTGCAAGCGGTCTGGGAAATGACCGTCACATGTTCGTATGTGAAGACCTGACCCTGGAGACTGAGAGCATACGTGAGGTCCGGGCGCAAGACCTTGCCGACCTCGATCTCAGTTCCCGGACGATCGTTCTCATCATCAAGAAAAGCGTGTTTGAATGAAACTGGGAACCCTATACGGCATAGGAATCGGTCCCGGCGATCCGGAGCTGATTACGGTGAGAGGGGCGAAAATCCTTGCCCGATGCCGCCGCGTCTTCGTGCCCCGCGCTCCACGGGGTGAAGAGAGTCTGGCCCTCTCTATCGCCCGGCAGCACATTCATCCTGAATCGGAGATAGTTCCGGTGGTGTTCCCGATGTCCAGGGACAAGGAAACCGTGCGCGAACACTGGGCCAAGTTTGTCCCCAAGGTCGAAGAAGTGCTGCGAACCGGCGAAGATGCGTGCTATCTGACGCTCGGAGACCCATTGTTATATTCCACCTATGTCTACATGCTCGCGTCACTTCGGGAGCGCGTTCCCGATGTTCGCGTAGTAACCGTCCCAGGTGTAAGCTCTTTCAGCGCTGCCGCCGCGTTGGCCGGCTTCCCGCTGGGCCAGGCGGAGAGCTCGGTTTCTATCGTTCCGGCCGCGGACGATCTCGGGAAATTCCAGGAGGCTCTAGCCGGTGGCGGGACCGTGGTGCTGATGAAGGTAGGCAAGAGACTTCGAGAGGTTATCGATCTGCTCGAACGCGTGGGACGCATCGAACAAGCTGTATTTGTCGCGCGGGTCGGCCTCGAGGGCGAGCGTATCGAGACCGACCTCCGCAACCTCGATGTTGAGACGCCGGAGACGGGACACATGAGCATCATACTCGTACGCGGTGAGACGGAGCAGAGCGGATGAAGGTATTGTTCGTGGGAGCCGGCCCCGGAGACCCGGACCTGCTCACCGTCAAAGCTCGACGATTTCTGGAGGAGTGCAGGGTCTGCATATACGCGGGATCTCTCGTCAGCGACCAGGTCCTGAAATTGATTCCCGAAACCGCGGAAAAACACGATTCCGCGGGCATGGATCTCGAGCAGATTGTCGCGGTCTATGAGGATGCCTTTCGCCGCGGCATCGATGTTCTTCGACTCCACTCGGGTGACCCGTCGAACGGCGCGATCAGGGAACAGATGAACGAACTGGATCGGCTGGGAATTGAATACGAGGTCGTCCCGGGTATCAGCGCTTTTCAGGCCGCGGCCTCGGAGATCAAGACCGAGCTCACCGCGTAGGAT
>JARRRG010000315.1:0-4083 GCA_037380965.1 Deltaproteobacteria bacterium | reverse complement strand
GCCGGCAGGTGTGCGCTCTATGACCAGCCGCGACCTGGTCTTCATTCCAACAAGAACCGGAGCAAGTATCAAGATACCTCACCTGCCATTTAAACACAGTATTGTAGGATGTTACGTCTATGTCGATCCGCAGGGGCCTTGGACAAGAAAAGAGCCGGTTGAGGTTACCTTACTGATAGAATGCCGCACCCCGGTTAGCGTGAATCGGATGATGAACTATGCCGATGGAATAATTCTTCTTACTATCAAAGTACCGGACGCATGCAGAACCGGAACAATTAGATTTATCGCCAGGGCAGCGGGAGAATCAAAGGGAACTGTCGACTCTTCAGCCAGGCTTCACATGAGGGATCTATTCATAACGCATGGAAGCGCTCCTGACATGTGACGCGGGAACTCTGGTTGGTAGAGGTCGGGCGTTTTTTTAAGCGATCGGGAGCGAAGGCTTGTCAGGGGATGTTCTATTCTTCGGGACACGGAAGAGAAGAGGTACCGAAGCTCCTTCACTCCATCCCGGCTGACACGAATCGACTGTGAAAAAGAGACCAATAGGAGAAAGACCCATGTGCGCAAGCCTTCCAGATCGTATGCAAGTAGTGGAGATCTCGCTCCCCGGCGGACCCGACGTATTGAATGTCACGACGCGGCCGCTGCCAAAACTCAAGACCGGCGAAGTATTGATCCATGTCGCTGCCGCAGGGGTCAATCGCCCGGACTGCTTTCAGCGCGCGGGAACCTACCCCCCACCAGCGGGGGACTCCGATTTGCCCGGACTGGAAGTTGCCGGAACCGTGACGAAGTGTGGGGAAGGGGTCAAGCGATGGCGTCCTGGTGACCAGGTTTGTGCACTGACACCTGGGGGCGGCTATGCACAATACTGCGCGGCCCCTGCCGGTCACTGTCTGCCGCGGCCCCTGGCTTGGACGCCGATCGAGGCCGCTTCCCTGCCGGAGACAGCTTTCACCGTCTGGGTCAATGTCTTTGAGCGCGGACAATTGGCGCCCGGCGAGACGCTGTTGGTGCACGGAGGGTCGAGCGGAATCGGGGTGACGGCCATTCAGATGGCGCGGGCGTTGGGGCACCGTGTCTTCGCGACCGCTGGCAGCGCTGAGAAGTGCTCAGCCTGTGAGGCTCTCGGAGCGAAAAAGGCGATCAATTACCGCACACAGGATTTCGTGGAGGTGGTCAAGGAACTCACCTCCGGCAACGGTGTCGAGGTGATTCTGGATATGGTGTCCGGTGACTACGTGCCCCGCGATCTGAAGTGCCTGGCCGACGATGGACGCTTGTCGATCATTGCCCTACTCGGTGGCAGCAGGGCCGAGGTGGATTTTGGCGAAATCCTCCGGCGGCGCCTGACCATAACCGGATCCACCCTGCGTCCGCGCAGCATTGAGTTCAAGAGTGCGGTAGCCGCGGCCCTGAGAGAGAAAGTCTGGCCTTTGATTGAGGCGAAGCAGATCCGGCCGGTGATCTACAAGGTGTTTCCGCTGGCCGACGCTGCGGGTGCCCACTCCCTGATGGAGTCCGGCACACACGTTGGTAAGATCGTGTTAGATGTCAGGGAGAGCTGACCGAACGCGGCGACTGAATTGGTACGCTCCCAGCGACCGCTGTACGACCGGCCCTATAGGACAAGCGCAGAGATACCCAGAACGGAGGATCATTCATCTCTATTGATATGCCTATTCTGGTGACAGGTGCTCTGGTCTCCAAAAGAAAGATGCGGTGTCGATGTCTCTCAAGCATTTGATCTCCTCTGTTACCCACACATGAAAAAGGATGGACTGATAGCCGGCGGTTAGCATCGGCGCCCTGACCGATCTCTGGCGGGAAAACCTCCGTTAATGTCAGAGCAGGCGGATGATTCACTGGTGACATGACGGCCTCTGTTGACACTGCGGAGGCAGTGTTTATCATATTCGTACGGACGAAGTGTAGAACTCTTGATTGGACACTGCGGAAATCGAAAGAATTGCCGTAATGCAAGGAAAGAAAGAGGACAATATGCTTCGGACGAACGGATCTGAATTAGAGAAAGAGATTGCCCGGCTGCGGGAAGAGAATTCCGGGCTCCACGAGCAGATCGAGAGTCTCGAGGAGTCTCATGCCAAATACGAAGCGGTCGTACAGGCCTTCGACGGCTTTATCTATATCTGGTCCCCACGATACGAAATCGAATTCATGAACGAGAGGCTCATTGAACGAACGGGTCGCACGGCGGTAGGTGAAAAATGCTACCGGGTCCTGCATGAGTTGGAGCATGTCTGTCCCTGGTGTGTGAACGAGCGTGTGTTCAAAGGAGAAACGGTTCGTTGGGAGGTGCTCAGCCCCAAGGATGATCGCTGGTATTCCGTTGTGAACACACCGCTGCGCCATAAAGATGGTTCAATCTCCAAGATGGCGATGATTCAAGATATTACGGAGCGGAAACGCTCTGAAGAAGAAGCACGAAAGCAGAATGAGTTCCTTCACAATGTCCTGGAATCATTACCCCACCCCTTCTACGTTATCAACGCTCACGATTACACCGTCGCAATGGCAAATTCCGCGGCTCGAATGTCGCATTCCGTTGAATCGACCACCTGCTATGCTCTTACTCATGGCAGGGATGAACCATGCAACACTCTGGAGCATCCTTGTCCTCTTCTTGAGATAAAGAAGACCGGGAAGCCCGTCACCGTAGAGCACATACATTACGACCAGAATGGAGATCCGCGAAACGTTGAGGTTCACGCCTATCCGGTCTTTAATTCAGAGGGCAATGTGGAACAGATCTTGGAATATGGTCTGGACATCACCGATCGCAAGCGTGTCGAAGCTGACCGGGAGAGATTGATCCGGCAATTGGAGACGTCCAATGAAGATTTGAAGATGTTCGGATGGGCCGTCTCGCACGACCTGAGAAGCCCTCTCGTTACGCTGCGCGGTTTTCTTCCAATCGTCGGGCGAGACGCCCTGTCGGGAAATATTGACCGTCTCCAGACAAGCCTAAGCGTAATGGACAGGACCGCCGCTAAAATGGAGAATCTCCTCGACGACCTGAAAGAGCTTTCCCTCGTCGGGAGCGTGGAGCCCCCATGCCAGGATGTGCAGTTGGACGAGGTTGCCCACGAGGCGGTTGAATTGCTTGCAGGCAGAATAGACGAGATAGGTGTGGAAATCGAAATAGATTCGAACCTTCCCGGGTTGTACGGGGATCGCGCTCGTCTGTTGCAAGTGCTTCAAAATCTTATCGAAAACGCCATTAAGTTCAGGGACCCGGAAGGAGCTCCCAGAATCAAAATCGCCGCACGCCGACAGGGCAGTGAGACGGTCTTTTATGTAAAGGACAACGGGATCGGAATTGATCTCAAGGACCACGAGAAAATATTCGGCTTGTTCGACAGGCCCGACAACCATGTAGAAGGAACAGGATTTGGTCTGGCCCTGGTCAAACGAGTTGTGGAACTTCACGAAGGGAGAGTGTGGGTGGAGTCTGCGGGTCACGGACATGGCTCAACGTTTTGTTTCACGTGGCCCAAGAAATGCGTCTGACTTACCGCGGTTACACGTATGAGACTCCGCTTTCCGGTCGGCAGCGCCAATCGGTCTGATGCCGCAGAGTCGCGTAGCGATGTACGTGACCGGCCCGCTCGAGTATAGAGTTTGGGGGCAGAGAGGACGTCACCGGGACTCTCCTTATCTGGGCCGGCGGGCACTGATAGTGGTGAATTCCTCCAAGACATTCCTTCGTGAAAAAGGCCGTACCAGCTCGCGGAGGGCAAGCCCGGCTCGAGTCCACTGTGGGAAAAGGCCATGTATCTGATATGAAATTGCACGTTGAACCACGGAAAGGAAAAGAAACCGGTCTCGATCTACTGCAGATGAGCAGCTCTCTGCCCGCTCCGAGAAGGCAGCCCTCTCGGTTCGCCGAGGCCCATCTTTCACGGTCCGCCGCGCCTCATATTTCGTATGTCCGGCCTCCTCTTCCGAAAGGTAATTTCTCTCAAAGAGATCGAATAGTTATTCTTTATTCATTTAACATCCGGCAATCCAAAGCATTTGGGTCACTGCTCCTCGATGTTTGCTCTTAACTGTGCG